>NZ_JARVGN010000064.1 GCF_029762515.1 Methanocalculus sp.
GAGCTGACCCGGTACGATAAGGAGGAGGATCGGACACGGCATATCGATGCTGTCGGTGCCAATACGGGCCAGGTCTTCCTGCTGTACCGTGATACAAAAGGTATCCACGATCTGATCGCCTCACAGGCAACCGGAGAGCCGGTTGCAGAGACGAGGACAAAGTCGGGTGCGGTGCACCGGATCTATCCGATCACCGATCCCGATCTGATCAAAAAGATCACCGTAACCTTTGCAGATGTGCCGTCCCTCTATATTGCTGATGGCCATCACCGGGCAAAGAGTGCCGTCAATGTCTATGAGCGTAGGAGTGAACGCGGGGATGCTCATCTGGAAGCCAGCCGGTTCATGGGCATCCTTTTTGCCCATGATTCCGTCCTGATTCATGGGTATTCCCGGCTCGTCCGTGACATAGCCGGGATGACGGAGGATGCCTTCCTCCAGAGGCTCGGGGAGATCTTTTCGATCCGGGAACTGGATTCTGTGGATACGCTGGCCTCTTCCATTCCTCCGGCTTTCGATTTGGCGGATCAGCATATTATGCACCTCTATATCGGCGGCCGGTTCTATGAGCTGACGAGACCGGTTGCTCCCTCGGCAGATGCAATCGCAAGGCTCGATGTATCGATCCTCCAGGAGAAGGTCCTCTCCCCGATGCTTGGGATCACCGATCCACGAGGCGATGAGCGGCTCGCGTTTATGGGTGGCGCCCTCCCGATTGCTGATCTGATCGCCGGGGTTGATTCGGGCGAGTATGCGTTTGCGATCCTGATGCAGCCGATTGGCGTTGATTCAATCTGCGATATTGCAGACAATGATATGATTATGCCCCCAAAATCGACCTGGTTTGAACCAAAACTCCTCTCCGGTCTTGTGATCCATGGGATTGACAAGTAAGGCAGGGGAGAGTATCCCATATTTTTTCCCAAAAGCTCTTACGGTTGGAAAGAGATGAATCTCTTGTGCTCAGGCTGTACCTTCTGACCATCACCATACTGCTGATCTCTGCCACCGGCTGTGTCATGGCTCCCGGAGGAGACGCTCCGTCTGATCAAATGGTTTATGAAGCGCCACCCTCCTTCCAGATGCGGATCAGCCTTGACGAAGCCCTCACCCATGCAGAGCCGCCGGTGTACCTGATCATCGGCCGGGATCTCCTCCCCGATGGCATGGCCGCCTCCTGGATCATCATGGCAACCGATCCTGAGGGAGGCTTTCTCTTCCTCTTTGTAACAGCGGACAGGGCAGATTCTGCCCGGTGGGAAGGGATGGTTCCTGGGGATCCAATCGATCCGGAAGCATTCCCATACCCGGATCGTCCAGCTGATCAGGTGGTCTTTTGGGAGGAAACAGGATGAGGGATGATGCGGTTGCGACCTTTGATTTTCTCGTTGGTTTCACCATCTTCATCATCGCATTCATCTTTGTTGCAGCGATGATCCCCCATATGCTCTTCTCGGTCCAGTCGAGCAGGATCGATTATGATGCGGTCGCCTACCGGACCGGGGTGATCCTGACTGAAGATCCCGGTATGCCCGCCTCATCAACGTTTCCGGTCTGGGAGCAGAAGGCGATCCCACAGGATGTGATCCGGATGGGGCTCTCGGTTGAACCGGGGTCTGCCCATATTCTCTCGAAAGGAAAGGTGGAACGGTTCTTTAATGATACGTTCTTCACCTATCCGGATGATTACCGGAGATCGCTTCTCTTCGGCGATTATCCGTACTCTTTCAATATCACCCTGACGATGCGTAACGATCCACCCGTTCGCTCGATCGGTCCCGCCCCGCCCGAGTCGTACGGAGCGGTGCGGAGGGTGGTGGTGGTGAAGGAGCCGTCGCTTCTCTTTGTGAGTGATTCTGTTCCCGATCACAAAAAATTCCGACATGAAGGGAACGAAACCCCTGACCAGAGGTTTACCGTAGAGTTGCCGATGATTGAGCTCCTGGATCGATCGGTTGATCCCCTCTTCAGGATCGATCCGAGAACCGATCCGATCCGGATTGAGATTGGAAACTTCTCCTATTACCTGAATTCATCGGCAACAGAGGCAAGACTGCACCGGGTGGAAATAACCCGGGATGGTGTCCCGATCACCTTTCCGGCATATGAGATCTGGCTGGATGGGATCCAGACAACCCTCCCGGCAGACATCTCTGATTCACTCAACTTCACGCTCAATCCCGTGCCTGAACCGCCCTGGGGGAGTGATCATATGATAGGAATCACCTTCATTTTTCAAAACAATCCCCCGGCTTCATTGATGACAGGGACTCATATCTATGATTACCGGAATGCCACCTTCCCCGATCCGGGGCAGGGTATTCTCGAGGTGGCGGTATGGTAGGGGATGGTGGATCTCTCTATACGATCGAAGGGCTGGCAGCAGGGCTCCTGATGATCGCAACCGCTGCAATTGTCCTCCAGTCGGTATCTGTCTATACGCCCGGAGATACCCATATCGACGATATGCTCCTCGAGCAGCTCGGTGCCGATGCACTGGCGGTGCTGGATATGCCGGTTGAGCCGGGTGGGGAGACCGAACTGGAGCAGCTGTTGTATTCATGGGATGCTCCAGGTTTTCATGCTGCATTCTATCCGCTCCTGAGGGAACGATCATTTGCCCCGGATGATCCGGTTCAGTATGCTGCCTCCATCTCGTACCGTGTTGCTGCTGATGATAGTGTGAACCAGTTGCCTTTCACTGAAAGTGCCTCCTATACCGGCTATGATCCGGCTATCCGGGTGACACGATGGGTGCATCTGGATTCCGGGCATACTCTTCCCCCACCGGTTCCTTCCAGAGAGCAGATGGTACTTCTGGAGGTGATCCTGTGGCGGGGCTGAACGATAACGGGCAGTGGATTGTCCTGATGGGATTTCTGATCAGCATCGCCCTCCTCTTCCTGATGGTGATCATCAACCAGGCGACACTTGTCGGGCAGACAACGGCAGAAGGGGTGCTCGAGTTCCCAAAGCATGAGATCCGAGATCTCAGGGGGGAAGTCTTCAGGGCAGGCGGAGAGATGAATGACGTTCTGTATGATGATATCCGGGTGATCTCATTGAAACGGAATCACGCGATTGTATCGGTCAGTTCTTTAAAAGACTCGGTAGTATTTGGAGATACAACCGCCACGATGGTGACCATACGGTTCAATAACGGAGTATGTGTATATGAAGAGACATTCCTCGTCTGATGCGGTTGCGAATCTCATCGGCTACATCATCATCACCGGCGTTTTGATGGTGCTCCTCGTCTCGGTGATGATCCTTGCAAACGATGCCCTTATGGTGAAGCCTGCCGAGCGGTTTACCTATCATAGTTATGTGGATATCGGGAACGGGATGTCGGTTCGGATCGTTGATATCTATACGATTGCTCCGGTGAATGGATCAATCATCTCGGATATTGATATCCCCTATGATGTCCTTGGAGAAGGGTATATCATCACGGTCCGGCGCCAGGGGGTGGATCAGGAGATCCTGATGAAAGGCGATCGGATCGAGACGGTGATCTCGCTTGCCGGGATCGGGGCAACAAAGGCCGTCCGCGGAACGACGACCGGAGGGGGCGCAAACCGGGTGATCTATGATTCAGGGGGTGTCTGATTGATGAAGAATGATGACGGGGTCTCTGAGGCGATCGGATTCATCCTGATCTTCTCTATCGTGGTGCTTGGGATTGCAATTGTCGTCCTGTATGGATTTCCCCTCCTCATTGCGGGCCAGGGGAGCGCTGATATGAGGAATATGGAGCAGACGGTAATCGTGCTCCAGAACGATCTGAAATCCATCAGCTACAAGATGGTTCCCTATAAGGAGACGGCATTGCAGGTGCAGGGAGGAGTGCTCTTTGTGACGGAGGCATCAGGTACATTTGAGGTGCTGATCGACGGCGATTCGAAGTATAACAGTCAAGTAGGGCAGATCCGGTATGTCTCGGATCTCGATTCCACCCGGATTGTGATCGAGAACGGCGCCGTCCTCACCCGCCCCGAGCGTGGCAGCGGTTCAGCGATGCTCGCGGAGCCACGCTGGTACTATGATGATCCATCGAATACCCTGATCCTCTCCTTTATCGAGGTGCAGACAGAGCGGGAGCGGGCGCTTGCCGGTGTCGGGAGGATCGAGATGAAGAATGATCCCGTGCAGAAGATAACCCGGGAATATACATTGCCGGTGGATTCTCTTGAGATCCACTATTCCCCCCTCTCACCGGAGCATGATTATTCGGTTGCCTGGGAGAACTACCTGACCGGGAGGCTTGGAATGGTGCAGAATAGTGAGAACGTCTACACTCATCCATCTGCTTCGGAACTCGTCGTTCAGGAGACGGTTATTACCATAACAGGTTTTTAGGTTCAAAAAAAGGAGTTCAGAGGTAGTTATGTGCCCTGAGCCAGTCCACCTGGGGTTTGGTGTAGCGATAAATGATGTCGGCCTTTTCATCCTGGAATGACCATGGGATGACGATCAGGATATCACCTTCGCGGATCCAGACACGCTTCTTGATCTTGCCTTTGATCCTGCCCATCCGGGTGATCCCATCGCCACACCTGACACGGATATGGTTTGACCCAAGCATCAGGTCTGCAATAGCAAACTGTTCTTTTAAGCGTCTGTTCGGAATTCGTACACGTACGACCCCTTCTGGTTCTCCGGTTCGTTTATTGTTATCAGTCAGAAAATCTACCTCTTTATCCCCCACGTTAGAATATCATAATGGTAGCCACCAGGCATCCGGCACGCGAGTATCTGCTAAAGTATGGATTCCGGAGTTACTTAAAGTATTGCCCCCATCAAAGAGAAGGGAGGGGTTGCTTCTCTTCAGGCAGGTGTATGATTCAATGCATACCTCACCGCAGCCTCTGCATGGATCCTGGTTGTATCAAAGATCGGAACGTCCACATCCTCCTGCCGGATTAAGAGGGGGATTTCGGTACAGCCAAGGATGATTCCTTCTGCACCTTCATCGATAAGATTGCTGATTATCCTCTTGTACTCTTCCTTTGATGCCGGATTGATATAATCCACACAGAGCTCATCGAAGATGACGTTGTTGACGATCTCCTGATCTGCCATATCCGGAACGAGGACAACAAGGCCGAACTCTTCTCTCAGCTCCTCCTTGTAAAATTCCGCTGACATCGTCTTCTTTGTGCCGAGCAGGCCGACGGTTGTGATATTCTTCTCCCGCACCCTCTTCCCCGTCTCATCGATGATGCTGATGATTGGGATATCGACTGCGGCTTCGATGGCAGGGATTGTTGAATGCATGGTATTTGAGCAGATGATGATGCAGTCTGCACCGCCGCGCTCAAGCCGCTCTGCGGCATCGACCATAATCATGGTGAGCCCCTCCCAGTCTCCTTCATCGGCGAGCCGTTCCTGCTTTGAAAATTCCCCAAACTCGATCGAGTAGAGCAGTATATGAGCCGAGTTCTGCTCGCCGTATTCGTCCTGTACCATATGGTTCATCATCCGGTAGTATTCAGCAGACGAGACCCAGCTGATCCCGCCGATCATGCCTATAGTCTTCATTTTCTGATCCTGCGGGTGGAGGATTACAGGCGTATCCTGAGGGGAGGGGGCAGAGGCAGGAGCAACACAGCCCGACACAACGAGGGTGAGGACGAGAGCAAGGAGGAGCACGTGCACGGAGAGCGGAAGGAGAGATCGGGCTGGAGGGGTGTGCCGGGCTAGTGGATGTGAGTATTGTTTGCAGTGATCACTTCGAATCATCAGGGTACCTCAGTGGTAAATATCAATTAGTCTAATTCAATAATGTCATATTAACCCGGTATAACCCTATCCCCCCTCCACATTCGGTCGCTCCGAAATCAAGCGGATTGCCGGACATCTTCGTTGTCACTCTCTCTCATGCACTATGCTCCTCATGCTCTCCAAGCTCCTCCTCTAGCTCGTCTACTGTCGGCAACCGCCCGGACATCTCCCTGGGGAGCGATGACGTCAGGGTGTATCCTGCAACCCCGATTGGTCTGGCCATATCCCGCAGGGCATATTCGGCGATCACGCGATTCTTCGCCTTGCAGAGCACAATCCCGATGCTCGGATTATCTGATGGATGGGCAAGGAGATCATCGACTGCCGAGAGATAGAAGTTCATCTTTCCTGCATACTCCGGGATAAAATCACCAACCTTCAGATCGATCACCACATAGGAACGGAGTTTCAAATGGTAGAAGAGGAGATCCAGATAATAGTCCTGGTCAGCTACCTCCAGATGATACTGGTTTCCAACAAACGCAAACCCCAGACCGAGTTCCAGAAGGAACTCGCGGATGTGTTCGATCAGCCCTCGCTCCAGTTCGGTCTCCCTGATCTTCTCTCCCATCTGTAAAAAGTCAAAGATATATGGATCTTTCATCGTCTGGAGGGCCAGGTCAGACTGTTCCTGAGGGAGCGTCGCAGAAAAGTTCGTTACGCCCTTCCCCTCCCGATTGATCAGACGGTTCTCGATCTGGTGTACGAGTACGTTCCTTGACCAGCCGTTTGCTATAGTCTTCTGGATATACCACTCCCGATCCGCCGGTTGGGTAAGCTTGTCAAGGATCACGCAGTTATGGAACCAGGGTATTTGTGCAGCAACCTGCTGCACAAATTCAGGATCGGGCCATGCCTCTGCAAATGAGCGCATATATTTCAGGTTTCTGGGAGAGAATCCTTTTATATGGGAAACTCACCTCTGAGGTCATCAGAGAGCCTGTTGATCACCTTCGCACCCCATCCCTCCTGTCCCTGCCTCACCAGGATATCCCTCCCAATCTGCCAGTAGAGAAGAATCAGTTGCTGGTTAACTGAGAGGGCCGCCTTGATCTGCGCATCTTGAATCAGCAACTTCAGTCTTGAGAGAAAAGCCGGATAATCAGCCGGGAGTGTATCACTCGATGGCAAACTCGATCCTCCGCAAGATAGCTGGCTTGATCTCCAGGAGCTCGATTCTGAACTGGTAAACCGTTGAAAAGATTCTTCTCATGATGCACCTCTCTCTATTGAATGACTATTCAATCATTTTTACATCCATCGGATGAATAGCATGCGGTTATCGTTGTATTATTATTGGATTTACTATATCAACCGCACCTATTTCCAAAATGGAAATAACTGCATCAAAAATCAATACTTCTGATCTTTCCTTTAGATATCTTAAAGATAATTTTCTCGAATAATATGCCTTAAAAATTAAAAATGGTCGATAATTTTACGTTTTATGTGTATGAGTAGTACCATCTTATAGATACTATTAGATTTTTTGGAGGTGGATAATGGAAACGGCTCATGTTTTCAGCCTATCTTTTTTCCTTCCCTTCCAACCCGAACTGTTTCCAGAATGGAAATACTTCCCCCCCATCCCCAAGTATCTTCTCCCATGAACGCCCCACCTTTTCCTATGGCAGTTAAGGTGTGGTTTGTCTCTTCCGAGGCGGGATGTTGTGGCGAGAGCCTCCAGGCAAAGATACTGCGGCTCCTTGATGAGGCGGGGCTTTCCGGGCGGGTTGCTGCTGCCGGCGGGCTTGTTGCCGTGAAGACGCATTTCGGTGAAGAGGGGTGCGACAGCTTCGTCTCGCCCCTCTATATCCGGCAGGTTGTTACGAAGGTGAAGGAGGCGGGAGGTGTGCCGTTTGTGACCGATACAAACACCCTCTATCCCGGGGAGAGGCATGACGCCGTCTCCCATCTTGCGCTTGCCATCAGGCACGG
>NZ_JARVGN010000065.1 GCF_029762515.1 Methanocalculus sp.
ACCTGTAATTTTTCTTGGAGAATGGTGCAGGTTACATGATCGGAAAGATATTTGGTCAAAACTTGATGCAAGAGTTGTTCCGTATCATTGGAATGATAGACAAAAATTATTTCGGGATTATGAATATTTAATGAATCTTCACGAGCGAATATTATCGGAAATGGCAAAAAATCTCAATTCCATTCACAATCAAAAACACTCTATTCGGTATTGGCGAATTCTTTTAGGACCATGGCTTGGTTGGATACTCCCAATTTTTTTTGATCGTTGGAGTATGATTCAAAAGGTCGTTAATGAATATGATATCTCCCATTGTAGAATTATTGATGATGATTATTACAACTATACTTCAAGTAATATGTTGGAATTCAGTAAGAATGCTACCACAGATCGTTGGAATCAATTCATATATAGTTTTATCATTGAAAAATGGACAAATATTGATTGTGAAAAATTTTTGTGTGTTTCTCCATCAATTAAGTCTAATAGTCACTCCCCTTCTTTCATAAGTATGAAAAACAAAATTATGAATAATTTAATTGATTATTATAATATTTTATCTACACTTGGATTAAAACAAGATGATGCATTCATTTCATCTGAATTGATGCCATTCACAAAATTATTGCAATTTCAATTAAAACTTGGACAGCTTCCCCAATATTGGAAGCATGTTCATCCTATACAATCATGTATAGATACAAGTTTGAGGCAATGGAAGATACAAATTCCTTTTTCTAACAACTTTGAAAGGGCACTATGTTCACTAATACCGCTTCAGCTTCCAACTCTTTATCTAGAGGGTTATAATAAACTACTTAAACAGATCTCCGCATTGCCACGCCCGCTTAAGCCGAAGTTTATTTGTTGTGGTACTTCACAGATAGGTGACGATGTGTTTAAGGCCTGGTCCGCAAAAATGGTGGACTGTGGTGTACCATTATACATAATTCAACATGGTGGTCATTATGGATCTGGTTTATTTTCATTTCATGAAGAACATGAGATTCTTATCAGTGATATGTATTGTTCCTGGGGATGGAGCTTGAATTCCTCAAATAAAGTGATTCCTACTGTTGCCACAAAATTACTTGGTGGAAGAAAAAAGGCAAAATGGAATCCCAAAGGGAATGCATTGCTTGTTACTGCAGCTACACCTCGATATAGCTATTGGTTATACAGCGCTATGATAGCAGGGCAGTGGTTAGATTACTTCGATGATATTTGTACTTTTTTTGATTCTTTGCCAGCATCTATACAAAGTGATGTTTTGGTGAGACAAAAAAAGAGTGATTATGAATGGAATCAGATTGCTCGATGGAAAGAACGATATCGAAATATTTCTGTGGATACTGGGGACTGCCCAATTGAAAAACTGACTCAGAATTGTCGTTTGTTTATATCAACTTATAATGCGACCACTTTTTTAGAGACACTCGCTAAAAATATCCCAACAATTATTTTTTGGAACACCGAGCACTGGGAATTACGTTCAAGTGCATTGCCTTACTTTAAACAGTTGGAAAAGGTTGGTATCTTTCATCAAAATCCATATTTGGCTGCAGTAAAAGTATCTGAGATCTGGGATGATGTTACGTCATGGTGGTATAATGCTGAGGTACAGGAAGCCAGAAAGGTTTTTTGCAATCAATATGCTCGTATACCTGATAATCCTATTAGGGAACTTACTCAATTACTTGATAATAAATAATCTTATCTTCCACTCTTTTTAGCCTTTCTTCGATAGTGTAAATAGCGTGATCAAAGTGAAAAAGAAACCTTCAGTGACATTAATAAGGGATTTCTCCTCTCTTAAGTAGATTTTTACATATTCTTCTGAGTGGAGAAAGATACATTGCAACCCCTCCTCCAAAAATAAACAAACGATAAACAATCTTAACAACAATATCCTGTAGTGACTGCGGTCTGGTCAATGTCCAAGCTAAAATAGCCAACCCGGAAAACAATGATGGGTGAAACCCTCTCATCCCATCCACACGAGTGAACCCGGCATAGAAACAGTCTCCAATATATCTGCGTAGAGCGCAGTTCAAATCGCTTGTGTATAGAGGATATTCATCTCCAAGATCCCGGATGATCTGAACAAAGATTTTGAGAGTGTCAAGATATCCAGATGGATTTGTAAAGAGAAGCCGATGTGATTCTGAGTGCTCTCCCTGGCGATAATGCACCCTTGTATCTTTAACATATGCGATATCAAGGATCCTTGAGATCTTTAACCATTGATAATAATCTGATGAATATGGGAATTCAAGTGAGTATTTTCCAGCCTGTTGATATACTTCCTTCCTGGTCATCACTGATGGGCAGGTGATGAAGCACCGTTCACGAAGAAGCTTTTGAAAGCCATCAGTTGCGGGTAGTATCATATCTGTTTTCGCATAGTGCCCCTCTATTTCATGATCCTGTATATGAGTTATTGAGGAGGTAAATGTCAGAACAACTTTCGGATGCTCATCAAAAAATGCAAGACATGTTTCAGTGAAGTCAGGATCAATATAATCATCTGAGTGAAGAATATGCAGGAATTCTCCCTGCGCAACCTCTATACAGCGATTGAAGTTTCCAAAGAGTCCGAGGTTTTCTTCATTCTTCACAAACCGTAACCTGGGATCTTTAAACGAAGCGACAACTTCCTCAATGTTATCTTTAGAGGCATTGTCCACCACCACAACCTCGATATCCTGGTAAGTCTGTGCAAGCGCACTCCCGATGGCACACCCAACCATATCGGCCCGATTATAGGTGGGAATACAGATTGAAACTCGTGGATAATTACTGCTCATCTTGAATCCGCAAGATATCTCTTGACTTCTTCACTTGATGTCAAGTAGAGTGTGTCTATCATCTTTTCAAGGGGGGGAATCTCATAGAGAAGCTCCCTCTGAATCTTAGCTGATGAGATTGTTCCAATTGCGGGTCTCTTTACTGTAAGGTGTTTGGAATCGATCCCTTCGAGATATTCTGAATCAAAACCAAACTTCTCCAAAATCTGGCGGTTAAATTCGAATTTGCTGATGGACTCATTCGATCCGACATTGAATGTCCCGCATACTTCCCTCTCAATAATCCTTTTTAGACTCTCTACAATTATGTCTACATGAATTGGGTTGAAATACTGATCCTTTGGTGACTGCATCACTTTTTTCATTCTGATGTTTGCCAGGAGCTGCATGAAATAGTTTTTACTATCCTGAAGATGCTCTACGTAGCCAAAAATAACAGATGGCCGCACAATTACATATTCAGCCATTTTTTGAACATGCTCTTCAGCGTCAAGCTTCGTCTGAATATAATAATTTGATGCGCGGGTTTCACACTCCTCATCGCAACGGCCTTCAGGTGTATCATAAACAGCATATGTTGAGAAAAAGATGAATTTTGCCTCTGGAAATACTTTGCAGAGATTTGCTGTTGCTGTAACATTAGTGTCATAACAGAGTTTCTGCTCTTGTTCACATACATCTGTTCGTGATATTGCGGCTGTGTGGATGATTATATCCGGATGTATTGTGGTGCGGATCCTATCAACATCTGATATGTCTGTCAGGTTCGCAATAAGATCAACATGCGCTCCTTCGCGTCGACTTGTGCCAATAATCTTCCACGGCGTTATTTTGCGCAGGTATTCACATGCCCGATGCCCGACCAGTCCGTTTGCCCCGGTGATCAGGATCGTCTTCTCTTCACCCATGCCGGATGCCCCACTCATAACCAATGGTTGGATCAAAGGGATCAAACCTTTCGATCTCATCAGGATCATGCGGGATGGTTGCACAGTTCGCAACGATCGCCTTCTCGCCTCCCACACCGGTAAACCCATTCACCACATGTGGCGGAACCTTAACGAGCACATAATTATCTTCACCCATGAAGATCTCCTGCAACTCGCCCTGTGTTTGAGAATCTTTCCTTGCATCATAGAGAACGAGCTTGATATTGCCGGAGATGACTGCGTAGTTCAGCTCCATCTTCCGGTGCACATGCCATGCCTTGATGGCACCAGGAAAGATGACCGAGAAGTAGATCTCGCCAAACTCTGAGAAATGGGGATCAGTAGTTCGCATCATATGACGCACCATTCCCCGCTCATCAAGAATTGTCCGCAGTGGGATGATCTGGACACCCTCTATCATGCCAGCACCTTCCTGTACCATGCAATCGTCGGGGTGAGCCCCTCACTGAAGCTATGGCGCGGATGCCAATTGAGCATCTTCTTTGCCCTTTCGATTGAGAGATACTGATCCTGTATCTCATGCCTGCTGGTATTCTGGATCACAGGTCTGGCATCTGACTCCATTACTGTAATGATCGTCTCCACCACCTCACTTGCCGTCATTTTTTCACCACTGCTGAAGTTGAAGGCATCTCCTGCAAGATTTAATGATGCTGTCTGCTCAGCCATCGTCAGGTATGCATCAACTGCATCTTCAACATAGAAATATTCCCGAATCGGAGTTCCATCACTCCGGATCTCAGGTTTTTTCCCTTCAAGGAGACTTTTTATGGTGCCTGGAACAATGCGGTTAAAATTCAGATCTCCCGGCCCATAGATATTCCCCATTCGTGCAATGGAGATCGGGAGCTGGTAAGTCCTCCCATAGCTCTGCGCGATCAGATCAGCACAACTCTTTGAGACATCATATGGGTGCTCTCCATGGAGTGGCATCTCTTCATGGTATGGAAGAACGGGGCTGCTCCCATATGCTTTGTCAGATGATGCAACACATACTGCCTTGATGTCTGGAGAATAATCATTCAGCACCCGGACAGCTTCGAGCAGATTCCATGTCCCCTCGATATTTGCCTTGAAGGTGGTCACAGGAGAACGGTTGCCGACACCGACGATCGTCTGTGCACCCAGATGGAAGACATATTCAGTTTCATATTCGGCCAGCGTCCGCATAATGAGATCCCGATCTTCCAGCTCCCCACGCACAAGTGAAACTCCTGCATCTCCATCAAGCCATGATCCGAGGGTACGTGTGCGCGGTACCCAGTCCCGTACAAGTGCGACGACATCAGCACCATAGCGTTCAAGACGGTTAATGAGGTTTATACCAATGACGCCGCTTGAGCCCGTGACAAATACTCGCTTCCCATGCCACCAGTCTATTCGTTCCAGATCTTCCATTTGGGGTCCTCTCTCCACATTTTATTTAGATCTTCGTAATCTTTGTAATTATCCATCGCATGCCAGAACCCATCGTGGATGTAATAGCCGAGCTTTCCATCATCAGCAACCTCCTGAAGCGTATCTTCAAACATCAGATCTTCATCCGGCCTGATATAATCAAATATCTCCTTCTCCAGTATCATGAAACCGACATTAATATAATCATTCATCTGCGGCTTTTCACTGAAGCTCTGGACAATATCGCCATTTAATGTGGTTATCCCATATTTTGAATATGGGCGGGTGACGGTGATGGTTGCAATAACACCATGTTTCTTCCGAAGCTCCTGATGCCGTTTCATGAGCGCAGGGATGTCAATATCTGCAACCCCGTCTCCATAGGTCGCCATGAAAAAATCCGATTGGATCTGATCTCTACAGAGGAGAAGGCGACGGGCAGTTTTTGATTCTATGCCTGTCTGTACAAATACAATCTCCCAGTCCTCATCAGAAGTGGGATATTTTGGCTTTGAAAGATTCATTGAAAAGGATTGTGTGAGCGGGTGCCTGTACAGGAAATAATCGGTGATCATCTCTCCTTTATACCCGAGTGTCAGAATAAACCTGTTCAGGTTGTAGTGGGAGTATAGCTTCATTATATGCCAGAGGATCGGATACTCTCCAAGCTCAATCAAGGGCTTTGGCATTTCGCGCGTCTTTTCCGAGAGGCGGGTGCCCCGCCCTCCGCAGAAGATGACAATATCGGGTTGTTGGGAGGAGGAAGACATGAAAGGAGTGTTAGTGGGATGATGATAAGTGGTTTGTGATTGTATGTGTTAATATGTCTCGTAAGAAATATTCTGAAATATATTTTTTACAAATCTATTTTATGAGCTCACTCAATTTTTTCAACATCTCATTTCCTTCCTTAGTGGACTTTTCAGCAATGCATATTTCGGGGAAATACTCTTCTGGTAGTTTAACGTACAGGTTGAACGTTCGGATAATACCCTGAAGATCTTCATGAAACTCTGGAGAAAAATTTAGTAAGGATTGTTCCCTCATGTCATGTAGGGTTGCATAAGAAATATTGTCTATTAATCCATTCTCCTTACAAACTCTGTGTAGTTCACAACTCTCAAACGGTGTGAAGAGAAATACGTTAGACTCGATCTTATTATTATTTTTAAATATTTCCCTGTTGATATTTATGGTATCGAATATCAACTCTCTCGTCTCAAAAGGAAAACCGATGATGTTATTTAACGAGGCGCCGATATCATACTTTTTTAGGATATTCATCCGTTCTATAAACATTTCATTTGTATAGTGTCGTTTAAGTATTGTTTTTCTGAAATTCTCGTTTCCATGTTCGAGTCCAATGGTCATCCAGTGCATTCCAATATTAAGCAGATCGGAGATCCGTTCTTCAGTAATTGTTTCAATACGGGTCTGTATCCAAAAAGGAATACAGATATCTTCATAAGCTGTTACAAAACGATTGAATGCATCTTCATTTAGTGATAAAAAGTTCTCACTTGAAAAATAGATGAATTCAGGATTATGTTCCTCTATCTGGTAATCGATCTGTTCAATGATCTTGTCTATTGACATATCCCTATCATATCTGCCACATTCATTTTTTTTGAAAAAAATTCTTAACTGGGGAGCAGCACAATATGTACAGTTGTAATAACATCCACGTGAAGTTTCAATGTTTACCATCTTGTACATTCGCCCTTGCATTGGTTTCATAAATAACCTTGAATCAAATTCAGAAAAGTCTGGAAACGGCAGTTTGTTGATATCATGCAATTTTGAGGGTTTATTTTTATACTGTAATCCATCCTTTTTAACCCATAACCCCTCCACATCTTCATAAGGCATATTCAAAGAAATCCTTCTACAAAGTTCGGGTAATGCTGTTTCTCCTTCTCCAAGACATACAATATCGATATGGTCATTTTGAATTACTTTGTCTGGAGATAAGGTGGGAAAAACGCCTCCGGCAATTATGGGGATTTCTGAATTATAGTGTTTAATATAACTACAAATTTGCTGACTCTGTCCATACATGGTCTCAAGAATGGAAATCCCAATTAAATCAGGTTTATAAAAATCAATCTCCTGAATGAGGTCATCTTGTAATTCTCCCGGATTCTCCGGTAAAATAAAATCTTCATTCTTAATCTCTTTGGACATTAGCCGCTCGGCACGGATTTCTGCCTGACTTCTCTCCACATCACGGTAAAATGTCGTATCAAAAATTTTTACCTGACATCCTTCTTTCTTTAATACGGCAGTTAATGATGCTAAACCAATTGGAATTCCAGTTATCCGAAAAGGGGCTGGATATATAAAAAGCACTTTAATTCCCACTTTATGCCTCCTAATAACCTATTTATTATAAGACTATGTTCCCCATAAGTCAATAATTACACTGAAGGTAGTAACCTATATTCCCGCCCTCATCGTT
>NZ_JARVGN010000066.1 GCF_029762515.1 Methanocalculus sp.
TTAGATTCCCCTTGGTAGATGAGGGATTCCTGTTATGGATATAACCAAATTTGAAAAGTATCTGGCTCTTGTCACAGATCATCCTCTTGTCCTGAGTCCGGCTGAGAGGGCAGGGATTATTCTGACACGAAAAGAACACTGCATCTGTCCAGCCTGTCCGACATACCGTAAATGTGCTGAGAAAGCAGGCGATCGTGCATTCTGCACAATCGGGAAGAGCAGGGAGGGATGCATCACCGATGAGAGTAGTGGATGCAGATGCCCTGATTGTTCCATCTATCGGGACGTCGGGTTTGAGAAGGAATTCTTCTGCACCCGGGGAACCGAACAGCAGCAAAGGATTCTCTCGGTTCTTGAGATGCGCGAAGAGGTCTATTGAGCCTCTTATCCACACCCTTCATCATTTTCATAGATAGAGAGGAGTTCCTGTCCGGCTCTCTTTGACAGGCGCTCTGTGACAATGTCAAGGAGTATTGAGAAGAAGAACGGTGGGATGCAGCCGACACTCTCGCTTCCTGTTCGCATCTGTTCGATCAGGTACTCGAGCTCTGTATCTGTGAGGCGGTTTACGCGGCTTTCAAAATCCTTCTCATCTGTTGAGTAGTGGTTGGCAACCGGTGGGATAATGGATCGGAACTCGGTTCTTGAACCATTGCAGATTAAGTCTTCACATTCGGGTGCAAGTTTTCTCAGTATGTCTATGTCATAGGGTGTCAGTTCACGTGGCATGGATATTCTCTCCCCTTCATCACCGTAATTGCCTGCTGTTTTTCAGTATTGCATCTCTGTTTCCGGTCACAGGATGGTCCTGTATACGCCGTTTCTCATCTGTATGATATGTGTGCCTCCATCATAAAGAGCTCCATATTCGGGTTTCATGGGAGCTGTAAGGATTGCAGTGTGGATGGTTGAAGGATCTCTATTGTCTGCCCTTTCGGCACCATCTGCGATCATCATGATGCCGGTGAAAGCACGGGCAGTGATGTCGTTTGTCTCCTGTCCGGTCTGCCTGACCATGAGGGTGTTGACGCCACGGATTGCCTGGAACTGATTGATACTCTCTCTCTTGTAAACGGATCCGGCAATGATCCCTTCTGAAAAGATCCCTGCTCCCCTGATGAATGATGCCGATTTCCAGGCATCTCCGAGTGTAAAGATCATCTCAGGGGAATACTCTGCTCTCCGTATATAGCTTTGAATCAGAATCGCCTCATCGGGTGAGCTGGCAGAAACAAAAAGGGGGGTATCCGGGCTTTCTCTCATGATTGAATCTATTGCAGAACCTATTCCGGTACTGTTCTCATAGATACTATCGGCTCCAATCTGGTATCCGCGTGATTCTGCGGTTGTGCGGACGATCCCGATGAGGGGATCGTCTGGCTGGCTGGAGAAGAGGACAATTGAACGCTTCTTTCCATCTGCATTTTGCTTTTCATCGAGGATATCATAGCAGAGGCTGATATATGCTTCATTGTCGATCCCGATTACTCTCTCAGGATCTGCGCCTCCACCTGAGATACTTGTTTTTCCATCAGGTGTGGTGGTGATCGTTCCAATAATCTCAGCTCCCTTCGGGATAGCTTCGAAATCATAGAGTACCCCGACGCGAGCGTCAAAGAGAGAAGGAATGCCGTTACTTGTGGCAAGCGGAAGCTCAATGTTCGTCTCTTCATTGATCACCGTGAGTGCGGTATCTGCTCCCTTCTTCACCTCATCAACAAACCAGCCTTCCCCTGAGCCGGTAATGACACGAATATAGACGATCTTACTGGGTGCAGTGATCATCCCGACGGTTTCTGACTCGCCTCTCCGGATCTGGCGGATCTCATACTGATAACCAGCCTCTCTCTTCTCATTGAATTGGATAGTCCCGAGTGCGCCCAAATGGCTCCGGTTCCAGAACCAGCCTGCTATGCACTCCATATCCCCTCCGCATGTTGTGATTGATGTTGAAAGGGTATGCGCCGCATCAAATGATTCAGCTACGATACCTGGCGCCATACTAAATGGCTGTTCATCCATCCCAGAAAAAACGGGATGTGCTGCATTGGTTACCGGGGCAAGGACAAAGACTCCTTCTGCCAGATCAGGAGCCTCCTCCAGCAGTATGACACTACCGCGTTCCCAGACGAGGATGATCGGATGTTCTCCCCGGCTTCTGATTGCAGAGATGATTGCCGGAACCTGCGTCTTACCATAGATGATGAAGATCTCAGGGGGGTTTACCCGGAGTGAGCGCATCAGATCTGAATAATCTTTCTGCTCCTGTGTATACTCGATCAGCCGGAGATTCCGCAGGTTTGGAATGCTTCGTATCTGCTCTGCCATCTCCCTTCCTTCCCCGGTATCCGGGTAAATAAAGGCGATATCAGAGTAATCAGAGATGAATGGAGCGATTGCATCAATCTCTGTTGCTATTGGCGGTGTAAAACTGATCCTGCTTCTGCTTCTCTCCACTCCGGGTTGTATTGGGGCGGCTATTGAAGCAATCGGGATGCCCCATTCCTCGGCATAGGGAGCTGTTGCCAGAACGCAGTCGCTTCCTGATATGATGAGTGCATGAATGGCAATTGTGTTCCTCCGCTCTCTGAGGATCGCCACTGCATGGTCCGGGTCACCGCGTGAATCCTCTATATGGAGGTTAATCGGCTGATCCCGCGGCTGTATCGTTCCCCGGCTGATACCATACTGCTGTGCCATTCCAAGATCCATATCATCCCCGCTCAACGGCAGAATTGCGAGGATGTTCAGTGCCCGGGGTGCGTGTTCCGCCGACTCCACAGGCTCTTCCTCTCCTGCAGGGATTCCGATAAAGGCCATCATGATGTAGATGGCGAGGGCAATTGCGATTACTGTGATGAGCCGTTTCATCTCTCTTCACATCCAATCATGGGCGGTGGGATAGCCGGAATCTTCCAGTACTCATCCTTGATCTACTCCTCTCTCTCAACTCAGTAACGCTTGAATTGCGCTGTTTCGTATGGTGAGCACCTCTTCTGCCGCCATCATTTCCGGTGCCCACGAGGAACGAACAGGCTCTTCCCGGGTGGCAGCTTCGGTTTTGATCACTGCCAGGTACCGCCCTGCAATTGATGAGGGTACAGCCCCACTCCAGGTAAACAGACTGCGATCAATGGCATCAATCTGTTCCTGTAATTGAGGTTCAAGTCCATCAGTTTTGATCCGGTTATGGAGCAGGTTTTGGATCATCCGATACTCTTCCCTATCGGGAAGGTACCGGATGGCGGTGCTTATCGCCTCCATTGCGCTATCATATTCTCCCTGCTGTGCATAAGCCCTGGCAACCCCTGCCCATCCTCCGGGAAACTCCTGGTGAAGTGCGACTGCACGCATATATGCCTCCGCTGCCTTCTTTGGCTGGCCACGGGTTTCATACCAGTATCCGATCTCAGAGAGGATACCGGCACGCGCCTCTTTTGATGTCGTTATCCTGAGCGCTTTTCGGAAGACTGGTACTGCATCGGGGATGCCACATTCTGAGAGCACTTTTGCCAGTATCCTGAGCAGCCGTGCTCTCTCTTCCTGTGGCACAGGCAGGTTCAGGAGATCCCCGGTGACTGTGTTGACAGACTCCGAAATAGATCTCCCTCTCATCCCTTCAAGGAGGACGAGGATGGCATCATATCCCTCATCTTCTCCCCCGCCGGGGATCAATCTGACAAGATTCCCAATCTTCTCCCCCCTGAGCAATCCTGAGATGATTTGTGTTTCGATCTGATCATTCTTGTCAGAGCGTATATCTATGGGTGGTTTATTGGCATACCATGCAGCCCTCGCTCTCCAGAGTCGGGTTTCGGGGCTGTTCTGAATGGAGACCGAGGCATTGAACCAGGTAAGGGCGTCATCGAACTGGAATGCGCCGAAAGCGAGGATGCCGCGGAGAGTAGTATATTCTGCTTCTGCTCCTGCTTCCAGATCGGCGAGGAGGGCAGAATCAAGTGTTCCATCTCCTCTCATTGCCCGGTTCAGGGTATCCAATCGTGCAAAGGCTGCATCGCTGCATTCCTCCTCCCCGATAAGATCTTCAATAAGGGCATATTCGCGATCAAACCATCCCGATCGCCGGCATGATGTGGCTATCTGCATGAGCAGGTGCACCCGCTCTTCACCCTCCCTATCCCGGGCGATCGAGATGAGGCGATCGAAGATGGTATCCCCCTCTGCTGATAAGCCAAGCTTCTCGGCGGCTTCACAGAGGTAGATCAGCTCATCCTGAAATGATCGGGCGTCTTCCCCTCTCTCACGGGCGGCTTCGAGTGCAGACTGGAACTCTGAGAATGCACGTTCATGCTCACCGATGTTCCGGGATAGAAGTCCCATCTCACGGTAACTGAGCTGTCTGATTTTTTGCTCCTCTGCACGGCTGCATGCAAGGGAATACAGGCTCCGTGCAGCAACAATTTGATGTGTTGCAGCACAATGCCGTGCTCCAACAAGCAATGCCTCTGCAGACGGCTCGAAGATCATCAGCGCAGAGATGAGCGGCTCCCACCCATCTTCCGGATATCGCCTGTTCAGAATGGAGAGCCTCTCTTCATAAGATAATATGAGGAAGGAGTGGCAGGCTATGGAAGTAATGGCGTCTGTGATTCTTCCAGGGAATGATGGATCTTCGGGATCTATTATGTTGACACCAGCGTCCGCCTCATCTCTGAAGGAGGTTATGATTGCCTGATCCATCGGGTGGAGGAGTTTTGGCCTTTCAGGAGGTGAGGTCTGGAGTGCAGTTGGGAATGAAATTGTCTGATACAACAATCCGGCTCTCTTCGTCTGCCAGTAGTGAAGCGGAAGGCCGGTCTCCTCTGCAAAGAGCATGCAGATGGCATCCGGGTTCTGTTCCATCATTCGTAGACGGAGAAGGCCCTCTTCTCTGTTCTCTTCTGATCCAGTGAGGAGACGGGTGATGGTCCGGCGCAGCATCTCAGATAATATTTCATCTGAAGAGATTCTGATGCAGATACTCCATCGGAATGCGGGATCGGTCTCCACCCTCCTGAGGAAGATGGTCTGAAGCAGGATCTCCCCAAACAGTGACTCAGCCTCATCCGGCTTTTTCGATCTGATCTCCTCTTGTATCACAAAATAATCCGGGAATACCTCTCCAATGCCTCCGGCCTGTTCCATGTATCAGAGTTAGTTATACAGCTATATCACTCTCTCCACCAGATGGGTGAAGAAATAGTTCAGAAAAAAGTATCTGAGGGGATTATGCCGTCTTCACTCAGACTGATGATATGGAGGACAGTCTGCTGCATCCTGACGCAGACAGCCAAGCACACGGATGGTCTTTCCATAGACGAGTGCATCGGCAACTTTTCTCCGTGCTTCATGGAGATCACGCCAGAGGGTCTTTCGTGAGATGCCAAGGGTAGCGGCTGCAGCCTCCTGTTCGAGGCCAACGAGATCGACAAGCCTCAACACCTCCAGCTCTTCCGGCAGCAGGAGGATCTGCTCTTCCTGGATTGTCTGGTCTCCGCAGAGGGGTGCAAAACATCTGAATTGCCCCTCATCATCGATCATCCGGGCAACCCGTGGCCGTCCACGCCGCTTTCCGCAGCATCCTCTTCTGTCCTGTTCTGGTGTCATGGCATATCAAGTTTGAATCTAATCTGTTCCCAGACTCCGGAGATGGCTTTCGATGCCGGACTATCGGCTCTTGTGATCGGGATGCCCTGCCTGACCGCTTTGACAACAGCAGCGTCAAAGGGAATTTTCCCAACAATTCCGATTCCCTCTTCGTCTGCATATGACTCGATCTCGCGGGTGATCTCATCAAGGAGGTCAAACCGGTTAATCAGCAGGAGGATGGATAGGTTAAACCGGCGGCAGACGGTCACCAGGCGTTTGCAGTCATGGAGGGCGGAAACGCTCGGCTCAGTGACGATCAGTACTGCATTCATCCCGCTGATCGTGGAGATAAGGGGACAGCCGATCCCTGGTGGGCCGTCGACGAGGAGTACCTCGGCAGATGGATCGATAGTGAGTGCCCTTTTCTTTACTTCATGGACGAGGAGTCCGGATGTGCCTGATCCGGGGAAGAGCCGGGCATGGACGAGCGGTCCATATGCTGTTGAAGAGGTGTAGATCTCGCCGCAGACCCTCCTTTCCATCACCGCAGCACCTTCCGGACAGACGAAACAGCAGAGGCCGCACCCCTCGCAATGGAGGGGGCTCACTTCTGCCCGATCGTCGTCCATTTTGATAGCGCCGAAGGCACAGGTGTTGACACAGACTCCACATCCCAAACAGCGATCGGGATCGATTCGTGCAACATCAAGACCGGCAAACGGCTCAGTGGTGAGCCGTGTGGGTGAGAGGAGGAGTTCGAGGTTGGCTGCATCAACATCGCAGTCTGCCAGCACCTGTTTTCGGGTATTGGTATCTGCGAGTGCACAGGTGACCATCGTCTTCCCTGTTCCCCCTTTCCCACTGATCACTGCAATCCTGATCATTGTAATCCCTTCCCCACCCTTTTCACCGAATTGAAGAGTTCGATGAACCGCTCTCTCCACTCCGGAAGTTCGCGTGCGATAAGGTTGCCTTTGTTCTGGATGGCAGCTATTGTCCGGTCAAATGGTATTGTCATAAGGACTGGAAGTGAATGTTCTGCGCAGAAATCCCTGACAATACCATCATCTCCATCACTGCGGTTTATCACAACACCGGAAGGAATCCCAAGCTCCTTTGTAACACCTAACGCAAGTGTGAGATCATGGATGCCAAACGGAGTTGGTTCGGTGACAAATATGCAAAAATCCACGCCATCAAGTGTTTCGATCACAGGGCATGCAATTCCCGGTGAAGCATCGTAGAGGATGAGCGGATGTCCTTCTGCCTGATCTTTTGCCATCCTGATAACAGGTGGCGCCTGTACTTCTCCTTCCTGTAATACGCCGGTAATCAGGGTGAGTCCAGATGTGGGTTTTCGTATCTGTACGATTCCAATCTGCCTCCCAATTTCATTGATGGCTCCAACCGGACAGACAATCTCACATCCTCCGCACGAGTGGCAGAGCTCGGGAAGAAAGAGGTGGCGATCCTTGAAGATGGTCAGCGCACCATAGCGGCAGAACTCACCGCATGCTCCACAGTGTGTGCATCGTGTTGTATCAATTTCAGGGATCTGTACCATTACCGGCAGATCCTCTGATGGTGAAGGAAAGAAGAGGTGGAGGTTCGGCTCCTCAACATCGCAGTCGACAACGGCTAAGGGTTGCCTCTCTGCAAGTGAAAAGGCAAGATTGGCCACCACTGTGCTCTTACCGGTTCCTCCTTTTCCGCTTGCAATTGCGATCTTCATAAGCAAAGGATCAGGAGATTGAGGGGAGATTTCCTGCAAGAAATGCCTTCACTGCATCAGCAACCGTGCCGCCGCCGCGGTAGGAATAAGCTTTAATCCCACTCGCTACAAGCGCCTCAGCGGCATTGCCCCCCATCTGCCCGGTTATGAGATACTGTGCTCCATGATCGACTACAATTGAAACTGCCCGTGGACCAACGCCGCCAGAAGCCTCTGCAAAAGCATTTGGAACCGATTCAACTGCACCTGTCTTCAGGTTAAGAATGATGAAGTATGGAGC
>NZ_JARVGN010000067.1 GCF_029762515.1 Methanocalculus sp.
CTACAGGCGGAGATAATTCACTTCTTTTTTTTATACAGCCACCATTCTTAGATTATGGTCATCATCCGAAGAATAGTACCAGAGGATTTTGAGGCAGTCTCCCGGATTGAGGAACGGAGTTCTGGCTCAATTCAAGGTGCATATGTCTTCATCAGGCAGATGCAGGCAATAGCTGGCGATACATTCTTCGTCGCAGCGGCAGATGGCGAAGTCGTCGGCTATACCATCGGATCCATCGTCAGCTCTTCCCCTGATACGGGATGGGTTCTCCGGCTCCAGGTGGCAGATCGCCATACGAGAAAGGGAATCGGCCGGAAATTAATTGAGCAGCTCCTCACAACATTTGAAGAGACAGGGGTTGCGCAGGTACTCCTCTCGGTCTCACCAAAAAACCATGCGGCTCTCCCCCTCTATCGCTCACTTGGATTTACTGAGGATTCATTTGAGCACGACTATTTCGGGCCGGGTCAGGAACGGCATATCCTGATACTACAATTCTGATCTGTATGCGCTTCATGGGTTCAGGGTGGAGCCTGCACGAAGAGAAGATGGCCGATACAATTGCTCAGGACGAGAGACACAATCAGTTTATCCACTAAAATGACAGAGAAGAGATCATATGCAGATCTCTTCCCTTCCTGAGGATCTGGAGAAGACATATGATAGCAAAAGGCCTTTAATATGGACAGAAATTGCGTATATCATCTCTCCTTTCCTCTTTTTTCTGCCACTTCTTTTCCTTCTGCTCCTCATGCTTCCGGAAGGGAGAATGCTTCAGTTTCTCAGCCTTCTGGCTGCATATGTCATCCCGCCAGCCGGAAAGGAGTCGGTTATTCCATGTGCCATCATTCTCGGATATGACTGGTGGATGATCGCCTCGGCTGTTTTTATCATAGATTGTGCAAGCGCATGCTTTATCGCAATGAATTTTCACCATATAGCGAAAATCCCATGGTTTGGAGAGATCTTCATGAAATGTAACGAGAGTATGAAGAGGATCTCAGAAACGAATTCATGGATATCACGGCTCTCCCTCTTCGGACTCTTCCTCTTTATCTTTTTCCCTCTTCAGGGATCAGGGGCGATTAACGGGACCATCCTCAGCAGGGTTATGGGCATTAGCCCTCGTCCGGCATTCCTCTGTATTATTGCAGGATCCGGGTTGTCAGCCCTTACCATTGCCTCAGGTATCGCACTCATAGATAGTTTTACTGGCCATAATATCGTTGCAATCATAACCATTCTCCTGCTTATCATCATCGGGGCTATCGTCATTTTCTACCTTCACAAAGCCAGGGGATCATATTGTCGATAGCCTCCCCCCGTGAAAACCCTTAATGTGATTGTTTCCGATACCAGTATACATGAAACTCTTGGTAGCAGTTGCACCAGATCGGTTCCGTGATGAAGAACTGAGTGAGCCGATGAAGATATTCAAGGCAAAGGGAATAGAAACAGTCATAGGATCCACACAGACCGGTGAGTGCATGGGAATGATTGGGGACCGTGTGGAGGCGACCGTAACATTTGGTGACGTTTCCGCTGCCGAATTCGATGGCATCGTGATCATCGGCGGACTCGGAGCACAGGATTTCTTCTGGAGCAGCCGGGAGCTGGTTTCGCTTGTGAGTGACTTTAATGAGAAGGGAAAAGTCGTTGCAGCCATCTGCCTCTCCCCGGCTGTCCTCGCGCTTGCAGGTGTTCTCAAGGGTAAGAAGGCAACGGTCTTTGAAAGCCCCGCTTCAATCTATGCGATGAAAGAGGGGGGTGCATCCCTGCAGAATGATCCGGTTGTTGTCGACGGAAAGATCATAACTGCAAATGGACCAACTGCTGCAAAGGCATTTGGTGAAGCGATCGTCTCGACACTGAATGCATAACACCATGGATTTGGTACCTGAGAAGGATTGCAGCCTTATCATTCCTGCATATAATGAGGAGGAGAGGATAGGCAGCCTCCTCATCGATCTCATCGGATTTGGCGGTGAGATCATCATTATTTCAGATGGAACCGATGCAACAGCCTCGATCGTCTCCCGGTTCACCGTGGAGAATCCCGACTGCGATATCACCTGCATCTCTTCTCCTGATCGGCTCGGCAAAGGCGGCGGCATAGCCAGGGGCATGAAAAAGGCCACACGAAAGTATATCGGTTTTATGGATGCCGATGGCTCAACGGGCATTGAAGAGATGAACCAGATCTTCTCGCACCTCGATCAGGCAGATGGCGTGATCGGATCACGATGGATGCCCGAATCAATGATCCCGATCAGGCAGGGATTGATGCGCAGGGTCCAGAGCAGGGTCTTTAATATCCTGATACGCATCCTCTTTGGGCTGCCATATGCAGATACACAATGCGGAGCAAAGGCATTCCGGCGGGAATTAATCGACAGCATACTAAATACGGTGGAGTCCACCGGCTTTGAGTTTGATGTCGAGCTCCTCTGGAGAGCCCATAATGCCGGGTATGACGTGATCGAGCTGCCGATCAGCTGGAGTGACCGGGGCGGATCAAGCGTCAGGATGACTGACTCGATAGCGATGCTTGCAGGACTCCTCAGGATACGCATTCGATGAAAGATATATCACCGGAAGACCGGATTCAACAGGCATTTCTCCTCCACGAGACAGGAGCATATGAAGAGTCGTTGGCACTCTGCAGCGGATCAAAGGAGATTGCGCTTGAGATCCTGGCTGCTGAGAATCTGCTCGCACTCGGGAGGCTGGGCGATGCCGAGGCTGCCTTTTTGGATCTCATCTCCACAATTCCCGGCTCTTCAAAGGCACATCTCGGGCTCGCAGAGGTGTTCAGGAGGAGAGGGGATATCCCTGCTGCGACAGCCGGATATGCCGAGGCGATCCGCCTCGACCAGCAGAACCCTGTAGCACTCAGGGAGTATTCCCGGATCCTTGCCGGGAAGGGAGATCATCGTGGCGCCATTCCCGTACAGAAAGCCCTTGTCCGGATCTCACAGAACCCCCCGGATTGCCTCCTTCTTCTCAGGTCACTGGTTGCGATTGGGGAGGCTGATGAGGCAATTGCCATATACAGGCAGATGAAACCGGCGGGAGGGGAAAACCCCGGGTACATCGAGGCATTAATCGCATCCAAACGATATGCCGAGGCAGCAGATGCAGCTGAAGAGGCATGGATCAGGGAGAGCGATCTGATCTATCTCCGCCTCTGGCTATCTGCCCTTGCACGGATTGATCCGGCAGAGGCATATGCACGCTATAGAGGGTACATCCGGGAGTTTAGAGACTGCGAACTCCTCTTCTCAGCAGTGCTGCTTGCAAAACAGCTTCACTCCTATGATGAGGCGATTTTAATGCTCCGCTCTCTCAGGGAGATGCAGGATGAGCCGATTTACCACCTTCTTCTCTGCGATCTGCTCAGGGCGAAAGGCGAGATGGATGCAGCAGGGGAAGAATATGCAGTGCTCCTCTCAGAACAGCTCGGTTCATTTGAACACCCGGAGTCGCTGAAGGTGATCATCGAAAAATATATCGCCTTCCTTGAGTTGGCAAAGGGACAGGATTCCGTGATCGAGGAGATCAAAGGCCTCCTCGAACCGCATCCGTCATGGGTCTGCCTGGTCTCGATGGGAGAGATGTATGAACGCTATGGTGATCTCTCCCGTGCCCGCGATACCTTCTACCGGGGATACCGGAGCCACTATCTCCGTGGAGGCATCCCATATGCCGCATTTTCTGCACGAAACCACGAGTGGCGTGAGGCTGAGAAGGTGATCCTCTATATCCTCTCACATATCCAAAGAGCAGAGGATCTCGAGATGGTGGCAGGGGAGATTGTCCATGGTAAGGAGAAACTGTACCAGAACATGAAGATCACCCATGGACTCATCGGGCAGCTCATGGATATGATCCCGGATCTCACGGCAAACGGGAGAGAGATCCTCGCAGTCGCCTCCCTTTATGCGGCATCCGATGCCCTTGACAAAAGGGATTACCAGGCATGCAAGGAACACTGCCTGACCGGGCTTGATATGATGCCCTGTTATCCCTCCTCGATCAGAATTGAGGATTTTATCCCCCTCCTCTCGCAGGCAAAAGATCATGCACTCTCTGAAAGGCCGGTGATACAGAGGATGCAGGCGGATGCGGTTTCCGAAGAGATACCGATTGCGGAGAGGCTGATGCTCACCGAAAAGGAGGAGAAAGCTGCAGCCTTCATCCGGGAGCATTCGGAAGCAACTGAGATGGAACTCAGATCTCTTCTCGGCACGAGGCGTGTTGCCGGGATCATCAATGAGATTATCAGGAAGGCAGGCAAAGAAGGGATCAGCATAATCGAGAAGCGTGGCATCTCAGAGAATGGGGAGATATATGCCTGGATCTTTAGATAATACACAGGATGACCGGAAACTTCAGAGTATCGGGATCATCAATGCCCTCCGCCGGGGCACTGTCCCGGCAGAAGGGCTTGAACGGCTCGCAGTCGGTATCGCGACCGAGGAGCATGTGATCGCCGATCAGCTTCAGTATGTGGCAGCCGGACGATCAGACCTGAAGTTTTTCAGGGGCGACTTTGGGAGCGGGAAGACCTTTCTGATCTGCCGTGCCCTTGAGATTGCGAGAAACACCGGGTTTGCAACTGCTCATGTCGTCATCTCTCCGGACACCCCGCTCCACAAGCTTGCCGCCCTCTATCGTGCCATTGCACAGAACCTCCGGACCGGGACCGGCGAGGCTGCATTAAAGAGTATCATAGATACCTGGATCTTTGGGATCGAAGAACGGCTGATCGAGTCGCTTGGCGAGGAGGATGAAGAGCGGCTGGCAGCGGCTGCTTCGGAAGAGATCGAGGCGTCCCTCCTAAGGATATCCGAAGAGAACTCCGGCCTCGCGGCTGCGGTCAGGACATACTACCAGGCAAACAACCGGGGCGACTTCGCTATCGCACAGGCAGCCCTCGGCTGGATATCCGGCGAGGAGACGGTCGGCAGGAGTTTCAAGTCCGAGGCAGGCCTGAAAGGAGCAGTGGATGAAGGCTCTGCCCTCCCCTTCCTCCGTGGACTGACGAGGATCATCGTCCAGGCAGGGTACCGGGGCCTGGCGATCGCCTTTGATGAGGCGGAGACGACACAGGGGTCATCCCGGCTGCTCCGCGAGAAAGGATATGTGAACCTGAGGCGGATCATCGATTCTGTTGACAGAAATGAGATGCCCCACTCCTTCCTCCTCTTCACGGGAACTCCATCCTTCTTTGAGGGACCAAAAGGGATCAGGTCGCTCCCCCCGCTCTATGACCGGTTGCAGGTGATGGAGGATGACGGGTTTGCGAATCCTCTCCAGACCCAGATCGTTCTTCAGCGGTTTGATGAGAGGAGGCTCTTTGAGGTGGCATCCCGGGTCATTGAGATCTATGGCGAGGCATATGCGGAGGTTGACCCGGAACGGGTGAACCTCAGGTTCATACGGGCGATGATCGACCGGATCACACTCCGGTTTGGCGGCCGGATCGATGTGATCCCCCGGATATTCCTGCGTGAGTTTGTGGATATCCTTGACAAATGCACACTCCATGCTGCCTACGATCCGATGGAGAAGTACCGGTTTGAGGGCGTTGGTATGCCTGAACTGAAGGAGGAGGAGCGGGCAGTGATGGAGGTTGAGTGGTAAGAGAAGGAATCCATTTTCTTGTTTGGGCTGTAATGTCTGCTGAACAAGAGAAAGCCGCACTATGACAACGCTTGGGAAGAAAGGATATAATGCAAAAAAACAATCACGTTGTCAAAATCTGCTTCACCCAATATTGATTCTGCACCCGGCAATGTGAAGCCTCAAGGTCATAGTAAACACTAATTGGAGCATTTCAATGATTCCACCCTCAGATATCATCCAGCTTCCGGAAGGAAAAACCCTCGAATTCAAGCGTGATCTCAGCTCGCCAAAGCAGATACTCAAGGCAATAGTCGCCTTTGCAAATACGGCAGGCGGACAGATCATAATTGGTGTTCTGGATGGATCACGGGCTGTTGTGGGTATCGCTGATCCGCTTGATGAGGAAGAGAGGCTCTGCAGCCTTATTGCCGATACGATCGCTCCACGTCTTGTCCCGGATATTGAACTCTTTTCGATCGGAGAGAAGACACTGCTTGGAGTGACAGTGTACCCAAGTGGACGAAGGCCACATTTTATCAGGAGCGAGGGGCCGGATCAGGGTGTCTATGTACGGCTTGGATCCACCAACAGACAAGCCGATCGGGAACTTATCGAAGAGCTGCACCGGAGTTGTTCCGGTGTCTCCTTCGATGAGTTGCCGGTTGTGGATCAATTGATCAATGACCTGGACATTGAAGCTGCGAAGAAGAGTTTCCTTGGGATCAGGGAGTTGAATCGGGAAGAGCTCCAGACCCTGAAGCTCATCGTTCCCATGCAGGGAAGAGAGGTGCTGACAAACGGCGCCATTCTCCTCTTTGGAAGGAAGAGGGAGTACTCCTTCCCTGATGCATGGATTCAGTGCGGCAGGTTCCGCGGTACTGACAAGGCTGATATCTTCGATCATATCGACATTCGCGATCATTTTCCGGATGCAGTGGAGAGCGTGATGCTCTTCCTCAAAAAGCATGCATTCAGGGGTGCAGATTTCTCCGCAATACGGCGGAAGGATGTCTGGAGTATCCCCCTGACAATACTCCGCGAGGTCCTCATCAATGCAATTGTGCATGCCGATTATTCCCAGAAAGGTGCTCCAATCCGTGTATCATTCTTTGATGACCGGATCGAGATCGAGAATCCAGGAATTTTGCTCCCTGGAATGACGATTGAAGACGTGAAGCAGGGTATTTCCAAAATTCGAAACCGCGTCATTGCACGAATATTCAGGGAAATTGGCCTGATCGAACAGTGGGGGAGCGGATTTCGTCGGATTTTACGTGACGCGGAAGAACTCGGACTCCCCGAACCGGTTATGGTTGAGGTTGGCATGAGGGTGCGGGTCACTGTGTTTATTCACCAGCATGGAGAGGGATATCATGTGTCAGAACGAATTTGTGCAGGCTCACCGGTCAGGTCAGTGACCCAGTCGGCGACCCGGTTGACCGACCCTGTTGAGAGGTTGCTGCCACTCCTTGCTGATGGAGAAAAATCCTCTAAGGAACTGAGATCAGGGCTTAGTATGACACACCGGCACAATTTCAGGGAGAATTATATTCATCCTGCCCTGGAAGCAGGCTTTATCGAGATGACAATTCCAGAGAAGCCATCCAGCAGGTTGCAGCAATATCGCCTCACATATAAAGGAAGGGAGCATCTGGCTGGAAAGATGAAGACGGAGAACTTAAGATGAAGAGTTCTCATTCCATTAATTATATTTTCTACCCTGGTTTTGCATGAGCCCAAAGCATGAAAGCCACTGAATAGAAACCATATTACATAACCAGGATCATCACCATGCCACTCTTTGACTTTCTCAGGAAAAGCGATTTCAACAAAGGTGTCGAGCTCCAGGTCGCCGGGCACTATGCCGAAGCGCTCGATTAT
>NZ_JARVGN010000068.1 GCF_029762515.1 Methanocalculus sp.
CTCAACAACAGAGCTGAGGAGGGTTGGGTCATCTGCCATTGAGAGGAAGAGGGGTTCATCAAGGTTGATATAGAGGATCGCCGTTCTCTCAACACCCTGATCAAGGAGAGATCGGATTATCTGATAGACGAGGGTTGACTTACCGGTTCTTCGTGCACCAACGATTAAAAGAACCTCCCGTATGGACAGGTATCGCTCGATCTGGGGGAATCTGAATAGCCGGTCGACTCCTGTTTCAAACTCTCCAGAAGACCACCAGGGATTCTGGCTCTCCAGTGCGATCTCTATTCTCTCATCCATCTATCGATTATAGTTGATGATATATGATAAAACTGTCGACTATGATTGACAGATATAAAAATTGGGATCTTCAGGATCTGTTCGTCAAATGCCTGATAAGAGGAGATATCTCTCCATCCCGTCCATTCCGTTGAAGTAATTCACAATAATTGATAATCTCCCGGATAAATGATTCGGGGATGTGGCGACACGCTCGTGAACAGTTTCCATATCCAGAATGCATAGGCTCATATATGTGTGTGTAAGATATATCTTACTGATTGCATATGGAGATCGGAATTATCAGAATGAGTTCAAAGGGTCAGATCGTCATCCCGGCATCGATGAGAAGAGATCTCGATGAGGGGGCACAACTCGTCATCATCAGGGATGGAGGCCGTTTTATCTTAAAGCCGCTTGATGATCTTGAACCGGCACTGGAAGATGATCTCAGGTTCGCCGAGCGGACAGAGAAAGCCTATCTGGAGTTTGAGAAAGGAGAATTTACCAGAGAAAAGGATGTTGACTTCCTTCATAAGCTGAAGTCATGGTAACCGTTGCATATGATGTATCGTTTGAAAAGACGATTAAAAAGATACGGGATTCCAGAACAAAGCAACGGTTGAAGCAACAGATTATCAGGATCATCGGGGATCCTGAGATTGGAAAACCAATGAGGTATGCCCGGAAAGATACGCGGGAGGTGTATATTCCTCCATTCCGGCTATCATATTGCTATGATGCCAAGGAGGATCTGCTCATCTTTCTTGATCTGTATCATAAGGATGAGCAGTGAGGAGTAAGGAGTATTCCTTAGTACCCTGTACATTGTGTTTAGACAATCCCGGATCTCTTCATTTTATGGATAAAGAGAGGGGATATCTTCTCCCCTCTCCCAAAACGCCCTGTGAAAAACTCATTTCCTGAGGACGATCTGGCCTGGCTGGATATTGATCTCTAGAGGTTTTGATAAATGCGGGTTCGTGTTGTTTTTGTGTCATCTGTGTCCCACAATCTGATTTGTGGGACATATTCTCCGGCTCATGTCCCACAAAAGCCTTTGTGGATCGTAGATGACCCACAATATATCCCGGCGGCCTGGTTTTTCGAGATGATCCGGTGGCTGCAAAAGGTGTCCGGGATAAGAACTGTTTCGTTCTGTAACATATGCAGGTACGGTGATCGTAAGTACTATCATCCTCTCCTACAGTCTGTCTCCTTCTGTGATGGCAATCAGCCGGGGGAAGAGATAGGTTGTAGCACGACGCCCGCTTCCTTCAGCCAGGATAGTAATGATCTCCTGTTCACGGAGTTGTTGAAGTATCCGATTCGCTGTCTTCTTAGGGATCCCTGTTTGGTCGTAAAATTCAGATGGAGTGAAGATTGGTGTTCTGAAGAGGGCATCGATTGCGGCAACGGCATACTGCGATCGTGTTATCTCTGGAATTGTCTGTTTCATCTCATTATGGAGATCCAGAATTGTTCTTGCTGTCCTGCCGTTGGTTTCTGCCTGCTCCTCAATGGCATGGAGAAAGAATGCAATCCATCCGTTCCAGTCCCGATCCCGTGAAATGGCAAGGAGCCGTTCGTAATAGAGTGGTCTGTTCCTCTCAAGATAGTCACTGATGTAGAACATGGGGCTTCCTATCAGTGCTTTTTTGTACAGGATCAGCGGGACAAGCATTCGGCCTATTCGTCCGTTTCCATCGGAGAACGGGTGAATAAGTTCAAATTGTGCTTTGAGTATTGATAACTGGACAAGAACATCCCTCTCTTCATAATTCAGGTAGCTCTCCCATTCTGCAAGCACTCTTAACACACTATCTGGTGAAGGTGGGACAAAGATTGCATGCTCAATATCTGCATCCCGCCCGATAAAATTCTGGATTGAGCGGATGCATCCTGGTTCACGGTTCATACCGCGGCTGCCTGTCAGGAGAATCCTATGCAGATTGCAGATAAGTGGTATGTCCAGATTTTGGGATTTAAGGGCGTCAACCGCCGTGCGAAGTGCTTCCCGATAATTGATGATCTCCTGGATATCGGCAAGGCTTGCATCGCTGATCGGATCTTTTGGGTTTGCCTCAAACTTCATGACATCCTTAAGCGATGCCTGAGTACCCTCGATTCGTGACGAGATCACTGCTTCCTGTGTCAGGAGTGGGGAGAGGAGGAGTTCGGGGTTTGGGATCGCATTGAGAATGCCGTCGTACCTGGCAAGAGCACGGTTTGCTGATGCTATCTGCGGGATATGGCTCTCCCAGTTGATTGTATCCGGGGGCAATTCATCGGGGATATAAGGCTTTACTGTCATCATCTCATGGGATTACATACAACAGTCCGGGTACTGGTGGTGATCCGGGTCGCCATTTGTCGGACTTTGTATTCTATGGTACTGAAGATACTTGCTAAATGGTTGTTGAAAACCTTTATGTTTTTGCTGTAATCAAATGAATGGTCTCACCGTACTCCCGCTTCGTCTCCCTTCATCCCCGCCTCCATGCAAACAGCACGACAGCCAGAAGGGCCGCTATGGTTGCATAGATGAGCGGGCTCTTCTCAGGCTCAGGAGCCGGTGTCTCTGGTTCCGGCATGGTTGGTATTGGTGCTGGCAGATCTGTTGGTGGCTCTTCAGTGGGTGGCAAGCCCTCGAGCACGGTGATGGTTGTGGTGGCAGCCTGATCTGTCTTCAGCGATGTAACCTTCACGGTGTACTCATCAGGGAGGAACGCAGCCGGGTCAACCTCAAAGAAGAACCTCTGTGAGAAGGCGTCCCCCGGAACCACCTTTGCTATCCCGGAGGCTCCGGAGAAGGGCTCAGGTTTTGTCTTGCTGGTGTGTCCAAATGCTGATGATACGACCTCGACGAGGAGATCATTTCCAACAGCCAGGTTCGTTCTTCCCGTGATCATAAACCTCTCTGCGGTGTATATGATATTAATCGGGTCAATTTCGATCCGGGGTTCTTCGATGAGAAACGTCGTTCTCATGTAGGTATCGTCGATATTCTGGTTGTCTAAATGTCGAATGAGGGCTTCTGCTGCATTGGATCCCTGGAGGCGGCCGGGCCCTTCTGCTATGAAGACATCCACACCTGATGTTGCCACGCTCCCTCTCATCCGCACATAGGTTGTACCGGCAGTCGTGGTTGTATCCTCGATCACATCGAACCGGTTATTTGCCATAGGATGCTGGACGACGGCGAAATACTGCCCCGATGCCATCTGATTTGTCCGCGTGCCTGTGAGCTCGTATGAGAAGCTTGCATCAGTTTCGACCTGCTGCGTATCCCTGAGATAGTAGTTGTGCCCGAAGATCCAGACTGCAACCCCGGTGCTCGGGCTTCCGTACGCATGCCCTTCGATGAAGACGCTATCGCCCTTTGCTGTCGAATGAAGTGATCCCGGCATGGAGGCGGCAGCAGTTGCGGGTATTCCCAGGATCGCAATCAGCAGGATCAGGGCGAGAACCGATCGTTCTTTCCAGCTTTTTTGTTTCATGGTAATCTCCTCTATCATTCTCTTTTATTTTAATTCTCATTCTGGTCTTGTATCAACGATTCCAATGACGGCAGATTCCAAATAGTTTCTTCTGCCCGTCATCTGCCCGCCATCTGCCAGTGCGTCTGGTGAATGGCCGAGGGAATTGAACATATGGTATCATCAGTATTATCAGGCGGCAGTAAAAACTGAGATCTGCGGAGGCGTATACATATCAACCCAAAAGTGCTTCAGAGAAAGATCGAGCGGGCAGAAATAGCCCTGAATACCGGAAAATATGAAGAGGCTCTTCGTACCTATGATGAAATCCTGAAGAAGAGGCCGGATCATGCCGGATTCTGGATGAAGCGTGCGGCTGCCCTCGTCTGCCTCGAACGTGATCAGGAGGCGATCGAGTCGTTTGACCGCTCAATCGCGATACATCCGCTTGATGCCGCTGCCTGGATCAGCCGTGGTGTCCTCCTCCTTGAGATGGGCAGGGGGGAGGAGGCGGCAGCCTCGCTTGCGAAGGCAGAGGAGATCGATTCCGATCATCCTGCCCTAGGAAATGCAATAAAAAGGCTGAATAAACCAGTGATCTCTTCAGTTTCTGCACCTAAAACCGATCAGGATCCACGGAATTCAAAGAGAGAATTCCTTCTCTGGTGTGATTCACTGAAACAAGCCCGGCGGTTCGATGAGGCGCTCAGGGCAGCAGAGGAGGGCCGGAAGAGATGGCCGGGCGATCTGAATTTCCAGAATATCATGGGTGCGGCGCTGGTGGAGCTGGGGCGGCCAGAAGAAGCCCTCCCTCTTTTTGAGCAAAGTCTCTCACTCGATCCAGAGAGCGGGTATGCCTGGCATTTTCATGGACGGGCTCTGATGGACTCTCACCGGTATATTGAAGCGCTTGAATCCTTTGAAACCGCCCTTAAGTATAACCCTGAAAATGCAAATACCTGGTTTTATCGAAGTATCACCCTTCAAACTCTTGGGCAGATACAGGAGGCAGAAACCTCAATGAAAGAGGCGGCAAGGCTTGATCCGGTAAATGTCGGGTTGACCGCCTCACGGTATCTGGCTATCTTCTCAGATCTGCTCAGAAGGATATGATCTTCCTCTTCACCAGGCAACGGATCCTCCGGCCCTCTGCCAGGCGGAGATCCCTCCTCCAAGATTATAGACCTCGGTGAAACCAAGATCTCCCATCATCCGGAGTGCAGAACTGCTCTTTCCGCCTGCTGCACAGTAGATGAGATATGATCCATCCCGATCGAGCCTCCCCGCCTCCTCAGCAAATGATGAGGAGATATCGATATTCACTGCGCCCGGGATATGCCCGGCAGCATACTCATCAGCTCTTCTGAGATCGATGATTGTAAGTGTGGGATCTAATCCGGTCAGGAGGATCGCCTCACTTGCAGTAATCGTCTGGAGTTTTGGAACCGGATCATTCTCTACGGATTCCCCCGGAGCAGTACATCCGGATGCTGCAAGCAGCATGAGAAGAATTACTCCTGCTGACAAGACCGCCTTTCGCATAGCTCTCTATTGTCTCACCCGGATATCTGTTTTTGCTGCCGTGGTGTTGGAACTTGGAATCCAATCAAGCCTGTTCTGTATCTCTTGCATTTCTCAAAGAGCCGAAGAATGCCCGTGCTGAATGCGGATCATCTGTTACTATCCCATCAACTCCGATTTTGGAGGCTTCTTCGAACACTTCTTCCGAATTGAGGGTCCATGCAAAGGTTTTGAGGCCGGCTCTCCGGCTTGTATCTATTTGCTCCTGAGTTGTGTCAATAAACCGCAGAAGGATATATGATGCAGGGATCGATGCCGCCACCCGGACCGGATCAGCACCGGGAGACCGGAAGATGTACCCGATTCCGGCATCAGGGAGCAGGGGAGCGATCCGGTGGAGACAGTCTGCATCAAATGAGGCGACAAGCACCTTCGAAAGCCCTGCCTCTTTCACAAGAGCGGCAACCTGATCCTCATAACCTCCCTCCTTCAGTTCGATCACAAGCCCGCATTCACCAAGATCAAGGGCGAGCACCTCTGCGAGTGTCGGGATCGGCTCGCCCTCCCCGGCATCCAGTGCCTTCAGCTCAGCGAGGGTATAATCCCGGACAAAACCGGATCCGTCTGTTGTCCGTTCAAGGGTTGGATCGTGGATTACAACCAAAACACCATCCCGGCTTATCCGTACATCTATCTCGATATAGTCTGCCCACCTGCTCCCCTCCCTGAGGGCAGTGATGGTATTCTCAGGACGGGTGGCACGGGCCCCCCGGTGGCCGATGATGATCATATGCTAAGTCAGGTTCGGCTCTTCGTATAAAAGTAGTGAAGGGACGTTTCCCATCTGGCACAATACCTAAAAAAAGCCCTGAAGTTCTTCGGTATTCCCAATGAAACAGAATAAACTTCGTACTGCCACTATCTATACCAAATATCCAAGATATCTGCATGAAATCACCAGGTAATGGGACTGCCATATCTCAGGAATCCCGGAAAGAGGAGATAACTCCCGATGCCGGGAAGAAGATGCATCTCCTCCATGTCGATGATGAAGAACTCTTTTTGGAATTAACGGAGATCTATCTGAAACGAACCGGGGATATGATGGTTACCCGCTGTTCCTCAGCAGAAGAAGCTCTGAAATTGGTTGAAACCGAGGATTTCGACGGAATCATCTCGGATTACCAGATGCCTGGAATGAATGGCATAGAATTTCTCTTTGAATTGAGAAGCTCCTCAAATAACCTGCCATTTATCATCTTCACCGGCAGGGGCAGGCAGGAGGTTGTTATCGAGGCTCTCAATAATGGGGCGGATTTCTACATCCAGAAAGGCGGTGACATCAGCTCGCAGTTTGCAGAACTGGAGAATGCAATCCGTCTGGCAGTTGAGAAGTACCGATCAGACACCCACCTCCGCCAATCCAGACAGCTTATTTCTGATATCTTCCACCATCTCCCGGATGCAACCTATGCAATCGATTGTTCAGACCGGGTGATCGCCTGGAACCGGATGATGGAGAGGATGACCGGGATAGCCGCAGGCCGGATTATCGGGAGCAGCGGGCAACCCTATGCCACACCCTTCTTCCGGGAGGCCAGGAAGACCCTCGTCGATTACATTCTCCATCCTGAAGAAGAGATTGCTTCTACTTATTCTGTTCTCAGGAGGGAGCAGGGGATGATCATCGCAGAGACGGAAGGGATACTGCCCAATGGCAAGCCTGTTTTCCTCAGGGCAAAGGCTTCGCTCCTCTACGATGAAACAGGGTCTGTTGCTGGCGCTATTGAGTCGGTGCGTGATATAACAAAGAGCAAGATGGCAGAAAAAGCACTCATCTCTGCTGGCGAATACCGGCGTACCCTGATCGAGGCACATATCGATCCGCTTGTGACAATCGGCCCTGACGGAGAGATACAGGACCTGAATGCCGCAACTGAGGCATTAACAGGCATGAAACGCGATGGATTGATCGGGAGATCATTCTTCTCCCTCTTTATTGAGCCGGAATCAGCCGAGTCAGTATACCTGCAGACGATCCGTTCAGGCGTGGAGCGGGAACGCCCCCTCTTACTCAGGTTGCCGGAAGGAGGCATTCTTCCTGTCATCTTCTATGGCACAGTTTATCGTGGCCCGGATGGGGATTTCCGGGGTGTCTTTGCAGAACTCCATGAAT
>NZ_JARVGN010000069.1 GCF_029762515.1 Methanocalculus sp.
GATCATGTGGAGCAGAATGCCGGAGTAACCTTAATGGATACACTACTATCAATCCGTGGATGGGTGGAGGAAGGAGGCGTCATCCTGACAGACGATCAGATCCGGTTCATTCTCGAAGAGGAGCCGGAGAGAGTATGCGGTTTTGGTGGGGAGTTTGCGATCGAGTACGGAGCATACCGGCTCCGTGATTCCCTTGGCGTGGTGACTGGAAACGCCCCCCCGGGTACCTTCCAGAAGAATGGCGAGACCATCTGCCGCATTGTGCCAGATCCGATCGCAATGCCGCTTGAAGATGCCATCAGGGAAGCTGTTTCCCTCCGGACCAGTGAAAAGAGTGTTGTTGCCCTCTCGGGAGGAGTCGACTCATCCCTCATCGCGGCTCTTGCAGATCGCCCCTGCCTTGCCGTTGGGCTCTCAGGATCGCACGATCTCAACCGTGCAGAAGAGGTGGCAGCTGCAATCGGGTGTGACCTCATTACAGGAGAGATCGATCCGTCCCGCGTGGAACCTGTTCTTCGGCAGATACTCTCCCTCCTTCCTTCCATAAATCCGGTTGATGCCTCGATTGCCGCAACCGGCTTCTTCCTCTGTGAAGCAGCTGCCGATTATGGATATGATCGGATCATCTCCGGGCAGGGTGCTGATGAACTCTTCTGTGGGTATACAAGGTACCTTGAGAGTTCTGATCTCAAAGCAGACAGAACTGCGGATATCGCAGACCTCCCAAGACAGCTGGCACGGGATCAGGCGGTTTCCGGTCTTTTTTCTGTCTGGATCTCGCTTCCCTATCTTGATACCAGGGTCGTGCGCGCCGCAGATCGGATTCCGGTTGGTGAGATGATCAGCTCAGGTAAACGAAAATTCCCTCTCCGATCGGTAGCATCTGCATATCTGCCTCAGGATATCGCATGGTACGAGAAGAAAGCAATGCAGTATGGCAGCGGTGTCTGGAAGGTTATCAGGGATCATGCACGGGAAAGAGGTTTTAAAAGAGCCGTACAAGGGTACATGAAGTATATTCAGGATGGTAGGGCAGAGCATGGTATCTAAAGAGGATGTAGCACATATCGCCACAATCGCCGATATCGGCGTTGATGAATCAGAACTGGACCTTTTTACGGGCCAGTTCAATGCAATACTGGATTATTTTGATGTACTTGATTCTGTTCCGATAGGAGGTGATGCAGCCCCTCTGCGAAAGAATGTCTTCCGGGATGACGAGGTTGTACCTTCCCTCTCACATGATGAAGTCCTGATGAATGCTACCGATCCGGAAGATGGGTTCATCCGTGCCCCGAGGGTGATCTGAGATGGGATCCCGATACTCATTTGATAATCCTGATCCCCACAATGCCTTCATCACCATCTGCCGTGAGGCTGAATATGGCGAAGGCCCTCTCAGTGGCATTCCGGTTGCCGTCAAGGACAATATCTCAACAGCCGGAATTGAGACCACCTGCGGCTCAAATATCCTCAAAGGCTATATCCCACCCTACGATGCCCATGTCATAACCCATCTCCGCTCAGCAGGTGCTGCGATCGTTGGTAAAACCAATATGGATGAGTTTGGAATGGGCACTACCACTGAATCCTCTGCATTTGGACCTACCCTCAATCCAGCCGACCCGACACGGGCACCTGGCGGTTCATCAGGTGGATCAGCTGCCGCTGTTGCATCAGGAATGGTACAAATGGCACTCGGTACCGATACCGGGGGGTCAATCCGCTGTCCTGCCTCTTTCTGTGGGATCGTTGGCCTGAAGCCAACCTATGGCCGTGTCTCCAGGTACGGTCTGATTGCCTATGCAAACTCCATGGAGCAGATCGGACCGCTTGCAGGGAATGTCAGGGACTGCGCTCTTTTATATTCTGTCATCGCCGGTTATGATCCACGCGACGGGACCAGTCTGGATCTTCCTGCACCTGCTCCGCTGAAAGCGGAGATTGCCGGGAAACGGATCGGGGTTCCTGCCGAATTTTTTGGAGAAGGGGTCGATCCGGCGGTTGCAAAAACCGTACAGTCGGGAATAGACCGGCTTGAAGGACTGGGTGCTGAGATCATATCATGCTCCATGCCGAGCATGCAGTATGCCCTCGCCGCATACTATGTCACCTCGATGAGCGAGGCAAGCTCAAATCTTGGCAGGTATGACGGAGTCAGGTATGGCACTGCACCTGATTTCGTCCGCTCCTGGCATGATGCATACTCACATATCCGGAAGAGCGGGTTTGGCGAAGAGGTTCGGCGGCGAATCCTGCTTGGCAGCTTTGCTCTCTCTGCCGGATACCAGGGGAAGTATTATGCAAAAGCACAGGCCGCACGGCAGATGGTGCGGAATGATTTTGCCCGCCTTTTTGAGACTGTTGATATGCTTGCGGGCCCGACAATGCCCTGTGTCGCTCTCCCCCTCGGAGAGACGAGTGACCCGCTCTCGATGTACCTCGCTGACATCCTGACGGTTCCGGCAAACCTTGCAGGTGTCCCGGCAATATCAGTTCCCTGTGGCACTGCCCACAATCTCCCCGTCGGTCTCCAGCTGATCGGAAAACACAGGTCAGAGGATGAGATTCTTTCGGCTGCACTCGCCTTTGAGGAGGGTTCAGTATGACTGTCATCATCGGACTTGAGATCCACTGCCAGCTGAATACGAAGACGAAACTCTTCTGTGGCTGTTCAACCGATTACCGTGATGACGGGCCAAATACCCATGTCTGCCCGATCTGCCTTGGTCTGCCGGGAACGCTGCCGGTGACGAACAAACAGGCGGTTCTGTATGCACTGAAGGTTGCAAAAGCTCTCCACTGCAAGGTTCCGGCTTTTTCTGAATTTGCACGGAAGAACTATTTCTACCCGGATCTCCCAAAAGCATTCCAGATCACCCAGTATGACAAACCTCTCGCACTTGGCGGCTATATCGATAACGAGGCAGAAAATGGCGGCGAGAAAAGGGTTGAACTTACCCGGATCCACATGGAGGAGGATCCCGGCCGGCTTGTTCATAAAGGAAGCGGGGATCGCGGCCGCTACACTCTTGTCGATTACAACAGGTCCGGTGTTCCCCTAATCGAGATTGTGACGGAACCCCAGCTCTCCTCTCCAAAAGAGGCGCGGAGGTTTTTGAATAAACTCAGGGCAACACTCGAGTACCTCGGAATTTATGACTCCGAACGGGAGGGCTCACTCAGGGTCGATGCCAATATATCGATCAAGGGATATGAACGGGTCGAGGTGAAGAATATCACCAGTTATAAAGGGGTTGAGAAAGCCCTTACCTTTGAGATAACACGGCAAAAAGGGATGATTCGGAGAAATGCTCAGATCGTCCGCGAAACACGGCATTACCAGGAGGCACGGGGTGTCACCACCTCCGCCCGTTCAAAGGAGATGGAGCATGATTACCGGTACTTCCCCGAGCCCGATCTTGCCCCGCTTGAGGTCAGTTCATGGGTTGACGAAATCCCTCTCCCCGAGCTGCCTGACGCACGACGGGATCGGTTTGTGCAGCAGTACGGGATCTCCCAAAACCATGCCCGGACCCTGACCGGGGATCTGAAGCTTGCCGAATTCTTCGAGGAGATCGCCTCAGATATGCCGGAGATTGCCGCTCCATGGACCGCGGATATTCTTCTCGGTGAGCTGAATTATCGTGACATGCCTGTGACAAAGGTGCCGGTTCCCCACTATGGCGCCCTCCTTCTGGAAGTGAAGAAGGGATCAGTCACTGATACATCGGCAGTCGAGATTCTCAGGCTCATCCTGAACCAGGTAATGGAGGGACAGCAGCCGGAGATGCCCGGTGAGATTATCGCACGTCTTGGACTTTCAAAGGAGAAAGGCGATTCAATTGTTGATACTGTCGCCTCGGTTCTCAGGGAAAATGAAGCGGCAGTTGCCGATCACAGGGCTGGAAAGGCGGGGGCGATCAACTTCCTCGTCGGCCAGGTGATGAAGGCAACACGAGGGCGTGCAGATCCAAAAGAGATCGCGAAAATAATCGCCGATCTTCTGAAGGAATGATTGGAGGTTGTGTTTTCCGTGCATCTGATAATAGCTGAGAAGAATATTGCCGCAAGGAGGATTGCCGAAATACTTGCGGGTAAAGGGAAGCTCTCCACAAAAAAGGATGGCTCTGTCTTTGTCTATGAGTTTGGGGATACCAAAGTCATGGGACTGCGGGGCCATGTTGTTGAGGTTGATTTTGAGCCCGGATATGATAACTGGCGGAGTGCAACCCATCCTCCCAGATCACTCATTGAAGCCGGGATCATCAAGAGGGCCACTGAGGCGAAGCTCGTCTCCATCCTCCAGAAGGCAGCTAAAAGAGCAGATCTCGTAACGATCGCCACCGACTACGATACTGAAGGTGAACTCATCGGTAAGGAGGCATATGAGCTTGTCCGTGCCGTGAATAAGACTGTCTCGATTGATCGTGCCCGCTTCTCCGCTATCACGCCTGAAGAGATACAGAGGGCATTTGCTGAGACACAACCACTGGATTTCCACCTCGCCGCAGCCGGGGAGACCCGGCAGATTGTGGATCTGGTCTGGGGTGCATCCCTTACCCGTTTCATCTCCATCGCAGCAAAACGTGGTGGTATGAATATTCTCTCTGTCGGCCGTGTGCAGAGCCCGACACTGGCGATGATCGTTGAGAGGGAACGGGAGATCGAGGCGTTTGTCCCTGAAACATACTGGATGGTCGGGCTTCGTTCTGAAAAGGATGGATCTGCCATTGAAGCACGTCATACGCATGGCAGATTCAAAGAGAAGGCCGATGCAGAAGCGGCAGTTCGTGGCAGCATCCCCCCTTTAACCGTCACTGAGGTTATAGAAGGGGAGAAGAACGATCGAGCCCCTTCCCCGCTTGATACGACGACACTCATCGTTGCTGCCGGGAGGCTGGGCTATTCGGCGGCAAACGCGATGCGTATTGCAGAAGACCTCTACATGAACGGATTCATCTCGTATCCCAGAACCGACAATACCGTCTATTCGAAAAGCCTTAATCTGAAAGGTATTGTCCAGGATCTCTCGCATGGCGTCTTTGGAGAAGATGGAAGATGGGTGCTGTCCAATATGCGGCCACACCCGACCCGTGGAAAGAAAGAGACAACCGATCACCCCCCGATTCACCCCACAAGCTATGGAAGCCCTGACAAGATTGGTGAGGGTTCCTGGAAGCTCTATGAGTTTATTGTCAGACGCTTCTTTGCAACACTCTCTCCGGATGCGAAATGGAAGACCCTGAAGGTGAACATGACTGCGGGAAGCGAGCCCTATACCACAACCGGCAGCAGGCTTGTTGTACCGGGATACCGACGCATCTACCCCTACTCCGATGCAAAAGAGCTCATCCTCCCCGAGCTGGCTGCCGGGATGATCCTTCCGATAATCTCTGTTAATCTCGATGAGAAAGAGACAAAACCTCCTGCACGCTATACCCAGAGCCGCCTGATCCAGCGGATGGAGGAACTTGGCCTTGGAACGAAGAGTACAAGGCATGAAGTGATCCAGAAACTCATCGGACGAAAGTATATCGAAGGCAATCCACTGCGACCGACGCTTGTCGGACGTGCTGTGACCGATACACTCTCAAACCACGCCGATACGATCACACGGCCTGAGATGACGCGATCGCTTGAAGATCATATGAACCAGATCAAGGTGGGAAAGAAACAGTCGTCAGATGTACTTGCCGAATCACGGGAGATGCTCAACTGCGTCTTTAACCAGCTTGAGGCAAACCAGGAGATGATCGGGGAAGACATCATGGAGATGACGGTTGAGGAGTCGATCGTCGGCCCCTGCCCGGTCTGCGGCCATTCACTCAGGATACGCAAGATGGGTTCATCCCAGTTCATCGGTTGCATGCACTACCCGGACTGCACCTTCAATATCAGCCTTCCACCGGGAACCTGGGGTGGTGCGGTCAGGACAAAAGAGATCTGCCCCTCCCACTCCCTTCATCATATCAGCCTTGTCAGGAAAGGTGCCCGCCCCTGGGATCTCGGCTGCCCTCTCTGCTCCCATATTGCCTCCAATAAAGAGGCGCTTGGGATGATCTCCGGGTGTAGTGAGGAGATGATCACCTCATTGCATGTCCACCATCTCTATTCGATCATCGATCTCATTGGGAAAAATACCGATGCTCTTGCAGATATTCTTGGAATATCCCCTTCGAAAGCAACATCCATTCAGAAGGGTGCAGAGGAGGTAATCGCTCTTCTGAAGCGGAGGACAGAGATGAAGAAGTTCATCCGCTCCCATATTACCCCTCGAAGAGGAAGAAGCCCGGCAAAAGTTGCCAATATGCTCATCGAGGCAGGGGTGTGTGATATCGCCGCACTCGGCCGGGCTGATGCCGCCCTGCTGAAAAAAGCCGGTGTTTCCGCAGAAGAAGCTGAAACACTCATCAGAGAAGCAAAGATGGAGAGCGATACCAGAGTCCTGCGGGAGTTGGGCATCCCTGCTGCATCCCTGAAGAAATACCAGGCAGCCGGTATCTCATCTCCTGAGGATTTTACCCGGATACATCCTGCCGGCATTGCGGTTGCATCGGGGGTCACCATCGAGACGGTGATCAAACATGTATCACTGGTATGCGACTATTTTAACCTGAAAAAACCTGAGAAGATCACCAATGCCACTTTCAGGAAAGGACAGGCAGAGCTCCTTGAGATGCCGGGAGTCGGTGAGGCAACGCTTCAGAAACTTGCAGCTACTGGCATTTACAATCGGAAAACACTTCTGGATGCAGGAGATCAAATCCCCGGCATCTCCCCCGAGGTGCTGGCAACACTGAAAAAACAGGCGGCAAAACCATGAACTGGAAAAAATGGGTTCATATCACAAAGCTGGATCCCGATCGCTCACTTGACAGGGATGCCATAGAAACAGTCGCGACAAGCGGAACCGATGCACTCATGCTCTCAGGAACACTGGATGTCACTCCTGAGAAGCTGGCAGTCCTGTACGATTGTGTGCGGGATTATAACCTTCCGATCGTTGTTGAACCGGCTGAACCCGGTGGTGCACGGTTTGATGGGATGGATCTCGTCTTTGTACCGAGTGTCCTGAACGCATCCCATCCCCGCTGGATCGTCGGCCAGCATGAGCGCTGGGTCAGGGATTATCCAATTGACTGGCCGCGGGTTGTCCCTGAGGCATATATCGTCTTAAATCCCGCCTCTTCAGTTGCGAAAGTGACCGGATCTGATTGCACTCTCGCTCCTGCCGATGTCGCTGCATATGCCGCCGTTGCCGATCGATACTTCCGGTTCCCGGTTGTGTATATCGAATATTCCGGTACCTATGGAGATCCGGCAGTTGTACAAGCAGTCTCTGAAGCAGTCACAGATGCCCGGGTCTTCTATGGCGGCGGGATCAACAGTGCCGAACGTGCCGCCGAG
>NZ_JARVGN010000006.1 GCF_029762515.1 Methanocalculus sp.
GATGGAGATCCGGCAGAGAACTGATCTTTTGGGATATCACATTCTCCTCACATTTTCTTCTTGCCGACTGTTGCGAGGTAGATGACAAACTCCTCTATCCCGTCTGCCCCGATAATCCGTGCCATCTCTTCGTCATCGAACGCTCCTATGGCACAGGTGCCGCAGCCAATCTGCTCACCCGCAAGGTAGAGGTTCTGGCAGATATGTCCGGCATCGAGATGGACGAGCCGGTATGCCCGCTCACTGTATCGCCAGCTCATCCGGTAAATAACACATGACCAGATGAATGTGACAGCAGATGATCTTACAAACGGCTGGCCGAGGCAGGCGGACATCACTTTATCAACAATCCCTGATGATGTATCGATCTCAATCAGGCGGTGCGAGAAGGCGAGATACCGGTACAGTCCCGGTGGGATTCCCTCTACACGGTTGATCAGGAGGTACGTCTCACATGCATGGCGGCCTCCGGCAGAGGGCACGGTTCTGAGAGTGAAGTGGGGTGCCCTGCTATCCATTATCCCCTGGGTTGACCAGAGGAGGTACGCAAGCTCCTCAAGAGCCAATGATTCCTGTGAATAAGTGCGTATGGAACGGCGGGCTTCGATAACCTCCAGAAGAGAGGTTGTTGAATCATGAACACGATCAATCGGCGGCAACTGAATGAATGTTCCATCTTCAGGATAAGGCTTTTCAAGTGGGGGCGGAGCTGTACCCATCTGCTGATCTGATGCTGTCAGATGCATATACCGGGTCATCTCCATAAAAAATCTGCCAGCGTTCTGCATACCGTCTCTATGATCAGCGGAGATTATGAATTATCCTATCAACAATAGAACAATAGACGAAGAATTATTACAGACTAGCTCCTCATGCTGAATATGCCCGATAATCCTGATCTCATTTCAGCTCTCTATATCGAAGACGATGGTGCCTTGCGAGAAATATACAGGGGATTTATCGAAGATGATGGGGATATCATCGTTGCAACTGCACGGAAAGAAGAGGCAGCTGAGATCCTTGATACATTCCAATTTGATGTTATCCTCTCTGAATATCACCTTTCTGAGAGAGAAGGAACAGACATACTCCTTCACCAAAAAAAGAAAAATGACAAGACCCCCTGCATCATTCTCTCCAGCCAGAATGATGCAGATACCATTCTCCGGGCATATAAACAGGGGGCAGTTGATTATATCAGGAAATCAGAAGATCCTGCGAGTATAGCAGTCATTATAAAAAACAGGATCAGAGATGCTGCATTGAAGAGAAGGAGGGAGAGAGATCTTGAGAGATACAGACTTCTCCTTCAGGCAACACTTGATGCCATACCTGATATTATCGGCATCCAGACGCCGGATCATAAGATTGTCTATTACAATCAGGCGGGGTACGCATTTCTGAATAAGCGGCCGGATGAGGTGAGAGGGAGACGCTGCTTTGTGTTGATCGGGCAAAGTCGACAGTGTGACATCTGTGCAACAGAAAAGGCCCTTCGTTCAAAAAAGCTGGAAAGGGTAGAGAAGTACCTTCCTGAGCAGGATCGCTATCTGGATTGCCGATCCTACCCGGTTCTGGATGATAATGGAGAAGTAATCTTCATCGTTGAGCAGATCTCTGATATCACCGAGAGGAAGCGCGTTGAGGAGGAGATCCGGAGCATCGCAACCGAGTATGAAACAGTCTTTAATGGAACACAGGATTGCATATTCCTCCTCAGGGTGACAGATGATGGGAAGTTCCGATTCATCCGTAATAATCTCGCACATGAGAGTGCAACGGGACTGACAACAGAGATGTTACATGAGAAGACACCGGAAGAGCTCCTGGGTGAAGAGGCTGGATCAGTTGTATCAGAGAACTATCAGCGGTGTCTCGATACCAAAGGGCCGATCATCTATGAAGAGACACTAATCCTTCCCGCTGGTGAAAGAACATGGGAGACACTCCTTACACCAGTTATTCGTGATGAAAGAATAACGCATATCGTCGGATCGAGCAGGGATATTACAAACCAGAAGCGGATTGAGATGGAGCTCCGGTTGAGTGAAGAGAGGTACCGCGACTTCTTTGATAATGCCAATGTGATGATCCAGAGTGTTGATGAAGAGGGGCGTTTCATCTTTGTTAACAGGACATGGAAAGAGAAGATGGGTTTTTCAGATGAGGAGATAGAGAACCTTTCTCTCTTTGAGATAATTCATCCGGATTCCCTTGCTCACTGCCAGAGCATATTTCAGGATGTTCTCTTGGGAAAAGCGGTGAGTGGGGTTCAGGCGGTCTTTCTTACAAAAGACAGGCGTCGGATCCATATCGAAGGGAATGTCAATTCATTCGTCGAGGACGGAAAGCTGAAGACAAGAGGGATATTTCAGGATATTACCGGGAGGAGAATTGCAGAGGAGGCAGTTCGAATTGCAAATACAAAGCTCCAGCTTCTTTCCAGCATCACGAGACATGATATCCTCAATGAGGTGATGGTGTTGCTCGGTAATCTGGAGTTTGCCGAAGAGAAGAGTGATGATCCGGAGGTAGGGAAATATCTGGAGAAGGTGAGGGAGGCGGGGAGAACAATCCAGCGCCATATCGAGTTCACCCGCCTCTATGAGAACCTTGGTATCAGCGAGCCGGAATGGCAGAAGCTTGCTGCGCTTATTCCGAAATCAAAAGATCCGGTAATAATCACAAATAATTGCACAAGCATCTCAATCTTTGGAGATCCGATGCTTGAGAGGGTCTTTTCAAACCTTCTTGATAATACCATTCGTCACGGTGAGCATGCCACCACCGTGACCATTGACTGCCGCCGGAGTGATGAGGATCTTCATATCATTTGGAAAGATAACGGAGTCGGTGTTGCCAACGATCAGAAAGACGCCATATTTAAACGCGGAGTTGGTAAAAATACCGGTTTTGGACTCTTCCTCTCTCGGGAGATCCTCGCGATTACCGGCATGCTCATGAGGGAGACAGGCACCCCCGGTGATGGGGCACAGTTTGAGATAATTATTCCAAAAGAGGTGTATAGCTTCAATTAAAAAACGATTCTCCGGGGAGATCAAAGAGATCTCTCCCATTCTCCTGCCGACTCTTTTATTCTACGGGTGAGAATATAACAGACCAGCTGCCATCACAGACGACGTTAAAGAGATAATTGCCGCCTTCTTTGATTGTAACAGGAACCGTTGTTGCATAATCCCCGACATAGAGTTCAAAGTCGTCATTCCGTAGCTCGTGGAAGGGAAGGGGTGCAACACTGTCACCATCCATCAGGAATTTTCCATTGTAATCCATAAGCCATACACTGATGACAGTCAGATTCTCACCTGTAATCTGAGAGCTATAATTTCCAGCCGGGATCATGAAAAACGGAGTGGCTTTGTTGCCGACACCAGTAAATGTCTGTGGTGGGATCCCATTGATCATCTCAGGGAAGCCGAAGGTAAGTTTCCAGGGTGCCGTCTGGCTGACTTCAACTGTTGCATCGGCTTTCTCAGAAAGCATGAATGCATATGTCCAGCGGTAATGCCCGTCAATAATTGCATCAGACCGGACTTCAGGAGTATAATTACCTTCAACCATAATGGCATCTTTCTCGCCTGAGATAGAGACTCTTGATACACCGGGTTCTGATCCATCTGACTTCTCGATTTCGAGTGTAATCAGGTGAACACCAGCCAAAAGGGGCATTACGGTCTTCTGATCCCCGGCTCCTGAGAAAGAAACAGCACCATCGTTTGTGAGTGCAGCTGTCGGTGTTGTAGTGGGCGTTAGAGTGGCTGTTGGAAGCGGAGCCTGTGGTCCGGTCTCCTCGCCAACACACCCTGCAAAAAGTATACATCCTGCCAAAAAGAGAAATAAAGCGATATGAAGCGTTAATCCACGTCTTTCCATATCAATACAATACTCAATTAAGGTATATACCGATTTCTCTCTGCCCGCAGGAGAGGATTAATAGCATATCAGTTGCGATTATCCGGTATGGCAAACCGGCTTCTGGATGAGAAGAGCCCCTATCTCCGTCAGCATGCAGAAAATCCAGTTGATTGGTACCCGTTCTCTGATGAGGCATTTGAGAAGGCACGGGAAGCGGATATTCCGGTCTTTCTTTCAGTCGGATATTCAACCTGCCACTGGTGTCATGTTATGAACAGGGAGTCATTCTCCAGTCAGGAGGTGGCAGAGGCACTTTCAGGGAGGTTTATTGCGGTAAAAGTGGATCGCGAGGAACGCCCGGAAGTCGATCGGATTGCAATGATCGCCTGCCAGCTGATGACAGGAAGCGGGGGGTGGCCACTCACACTGGTTCTGACGCCGGATAAGCGGCCCTTTTTTGCCGGGACCTATATCCCAAAAGACCCCCGGTATGGAAGTGCAGGACTTCTCGTAATCCTTGATCGGATCTGGGAGTTATGGCAGGAGAGGCGCAAAGATGCTGAGAGACTTGGGAGGCGTGTCGAAGGAAATGTTCAATCATACCTTGCCGGAGATATACTGGTGGCAGAGAGGTTTCAACAGGAAGAGAATCCCTCAGATGCTGCATATGATTCCCTCCTGAGAACATTTGATCGGGAGTATGCCGGATTTGGAGATCGTATGAAATTTCCCTCACCCCACTGTATCAGCTTCCTTCTGCGTCACGGGAGTATGGCAGGCATTCCACAAGCCACAGAGATGGCACTTGCAACTCTTCATGCAATGAGAAGAGGCGGGATAAACGATCAGGTTGGTGGCGGCTTTCACCGGTATACCACCGACAGGCAATGGAAGATCCCTCATTATGAAAAGATGGCTTGCGATCAGGCTCTCCTTCTGCATGCTTTTTCCGAAGGATACTCGGTATGCGGCGATATTCTCCTGAAAGAAGAAGCACTCCGAATTGCAGCTTATATAAAAACCGATCTCACATCACCAGAAGGGCTTTTTTATACAGCGGAGGATGCTGAGAGCGGAGGAGAAGAGGGTGGCTTCTATCTCTGGTCAAAAGAGGAGATCCGATCACTTTTTGATGAGGAAGAGGGAGAAAAAGCTGCCAATTTCCTGCTTGGAAATGCAGCCGATAAAGAGAAGCTTCCCCTATCCCTCACCTCTGAAAATGATGATTCTTCATGGCTGCCCGGAGTGAGAGAAAGACTTGCTGAGGCTCGCAGAACCCGTCCCCGCCCTTTCCGTGATGAGAAGATTCTCCTCGATGTGAATGGGAAGATCATTGGTGCCCTGGCACGCTCTGGTTTTCTCCTCAGGGAACCGGAGCTCATTTTGAGAGCTGAACATGCCTTTTCAACGCTTCAATCAGTCTTCAGTGAATTCGGAGGGTCGCTCTTCCATTCCATGATAAATGGTACAATCACCTCATCTGCCTACCTCACAGATTATGCTGATCTGATTGCAGCATCAATTGAGCTCCATCAGGGAACGCAGAAGTCTGAATATCTTCTATTCGCAGTTGAATATACAGAAGCAGCTATTCGCCACTTTTACAATCCCAAAAGCGGATGGTTCTGGTTTGAAGCAGGTGATACCACACTCTTCAGGACACGGGATACTGAAGATTCTGCCGGGCCATCAGGTAATGCAGTGATGCTTCATAACCTTCTCCTCCTCAACAGAATTACCGGAAATCCGGACTTTTGGGAAATTGCTGATTCAATGATGTCGAGTCTGCAACCTGCCTTCCTCCAGCACCCAAATGCCTATATCCATAGTATAAGTTCATATCATCATCTCTCTCCTGCCGCAATCGATCTGGTAACTACCGGTAAAAGCGGGATATTTGATGATGCAATCAGATCATCCGGCAACCTGCTTGCAACCCATCTTCACCTCTCGCATACTCTCGAAAAATTCAATGAAAAAATGCCAAAATTTCAGGATTACCCAACAGATACCGATGAACCTGTTGCCTATCCATGCAGGCAGGGAGGCTGCCTTCCACCGGTACGGGACCCAGATGAACTCAGAGAACTGCTCCATTCTGCATTTCATCACACTCCCGTGTAGTCGTGTCTGGACAGAGTCGAAGGGTTCAATAGTGACAGCATCATAATTCTTCCCCATGACAACAGAAGAGAGACAGGGACGGTTTGTCAAAGGCCGGTATGTCATTGATGAAGAGCCAGTGGCGGCGGCACAGGAACAGGGATCTACAGGAGAAGAAGCTTCTCACGACACCACATCAAAAACCCCATCCATCGAAGATCTCATCCAGCTCACCTCAAAAAATGTGGAGTTGACCGTTGAGAGTGTTATTGTCCTTGGTAAAAAGCTCTTCATGACACAGGAGGGACGTGACCATATTGAGAATAAAACCCGCCAGATTGGTGACGAACTCCAGAAGACTGTTGGTGAGCTTGCAGAAGCTGCAAAAAGAGCAATTGAGAAGAAATAGGTGAACGGAAGGATTGTTGCTTCTTGGGATGGTCTTTTATAGTCTCGGGATCAATATTTTTTTGCAGAACCTAAAAACTGCATGAGCTAAACAATGGAAGAAAGAAATTTTGGCGGCCGGGGTAACTTCGGCGGCCCAAGAAGATTTGATGGTCCACGTGAGATGTCAAAGGCAGTCTGTTCAGATTGCGGTTGCGAATGTGAAGTCCCCTTTAAGCCAACAGAGGGCAGGCCAGTCTATTGCAGAGACTGCCTCCCAAAGCACCGGAAACCCCGGTTCTAATCTTTTTTTCCGCCATCTCTGAAAGAGTGGCATTCATTGTGATTGATTAATACCCAGATTCACAGATATCAATGATTTTGAAACACACCACACTCCCGCTATCATGTATCACCTGAGGATTCTCTTTATTGAAAGAAAGGTTCATTATGGATTCTATACTTCAAAATACAAGGAATATTGAGTTTTTTGACTGAATCTCCGGGCTTCATCCCAACAGCTCTCTCCTCAGTATCTTATGAGGGTATTTTATACTAAAAGAACATATATTATGTGCAGAACTTAAAAACTGCATGAGTTATACAATGGAAGGAAGAAATTTTGGCGGCCGGGGTAATTTCGGCGGCCCAAGAAACTTTGATGGTCCACGTGAGATGTCAAAGGCAATCTGCGCAGATTGCGGTTGTGAATGTGAAGTCCCCTTTAAGCCAACAGAGGGCAGACCCGTCTATTGCCGTGACTGCCTCCCAAAGCACCGGAAACCCCGGTTCTAAATACCTTTTTTTAAACATAGTCCGCTTACCCTGCGCGGAGTCATGTATCTTCTGATCATTTAGTGATCCACATCTCTCCTGAAAGCTTCCGGTGAAAACCATAAACACCTTGCATACAGAGATCATAGATAGATTCTCTTCAGATGAGGGTGGCTTACTTGCTTGATATTAAATTTGTACGTGAATATCCCCAGACGATCAAAAACGATCTGATCAAAAGAAATGATTCAGAGAAACTTTCCTGGGTTGATGACCTTTTAGTGACCGATAAGAAGGTGCGGGAACTGAAAGTCGAGATCGACCAGCTTCGCCAGCGGAGAAACACCATCTCCCGCGAGATCAATACCGAGCGGAAAGCGGGTCGTGATACCTCAGCTCTATTGGCAGAGGCAAAAGCACTTCCTGAGAAGATAAAAGAGCTTGATTCGGTGAAAGATGCAGCTCTTGAAAAGGTCAGGTACTACCTGATGCGGCTTCCAAATATCCTCGATGAAAGTGTCCCTGTTGGTGAAGATGAGAGCGGAAATGTTGAGATACGGAAGGTCGGTATAAAGCGTGAATTTTCCTTTCCCATAAAAAATCACGGTCAGCTTGCTGTTGAGAGGGATTGGGCCGATTTTGAACGGGCAGCACGTGCAGCAGGTGCAGGATTCTCTTACCTGAAAGGAAACCTTGCACTCCTTGATATGGCACTTCAGAGATATGCAATCGACCTCCTGGTGAAGAAGGGCTTTACCCCGATCATCCCCCCGTACATGATGAACCGCTCCTCATATGAAGGAGTGACCGATCTCTCGGATTTCGAGGATGTCATGTACAAGATCGAGGATTCGGAATCATACCTGATCGCAACAAGCGAGCATCCCCTCTGCGCGATGTATCAGGACGAGATCTTTGAAGAGAAGAATCTTCCACTCAGGTTAGCAGGACTCTCCCCCTGTTTCAGAAAAGAGATCGGATCTCACGGGATCGATACAAAAGGGCTCTTCCGCGTTCACCAGTTCCATAAAGTCGAACAGTTTGTCTTCTGCAAGCCGGATGATTCTCCTGCTATTCATGAAGAACTCCTTGCAAATGCCGAGGAGCTCTATAGAAATCTCGGCCTCCCCTACCATGTCGTCCTTATCTGCACCGGTGACATAGGAACGGTTGCTGCAAAGAAGTATGATATCGAGGTCTGGATGCCACGGGAAGAGGCATACCGGGAGGTTGTATCCTGCTCGAACTGTACCTCATACCAGGCTGTCCGATTAGGAATGAGGATGCGTGATCCCGATGATTTCGAGACCAAACATCATATTCACACCTTAAACTCAACTGAAGTGGCCACCTCCCGAACAATCCGGGCCATCCTTGAGAATTACCAGTACGAAGACGGCTCTGTTGAGATTCCACACGTGCTCAGACCGTATATGAACGATCAGGAATTCCTCTGATCTCTCACATTCATTTTTTCTACAGCATATCTGGCAAGGGCGATTATTGCCAGAATTGGCGGGGCACCGGGTGCAGACGGAAGTACTGATGCATCGCAAACAGAGAGTCCCGGAATAGCTGTCTCCAGATTCAGATCAACCGAGACGCCGATTCTTGCTGTTCCGCAAGGATGCGAGCCCCTGAGGGGAGTGGTCACAAATGTCGCCGGATCGGCGCCGGCTTCTGTGAGTATGGATGCAGCATATGTGGAGCCACAAATAAGCCGCCCTGCATCACGCACCGTGACGTTCTTCTGGATTGTTTCATGTACAGATCCGAAATCCTCATCCCTGATCTTCACCATCATTCCGATGATATCTTCTGGCTGAGCGGGGATCCCTTTGTCATTCATGATGGCATGAAGAGGGCGTGAGTAATGGGGAAGGATGATTCCACCATCAAAGGGGATATACGCCCCCATAGGAACATCACGGTTCATGCCGATGTCTGGGAGATAACCTCCAATTGAGACGAAGGTATCGGCAAAGAGAGGGGCTGTAGGAAGTGAGAGGGCAGTCAGAAATCCGGGTGTTTCCAGCGCCCCTGCTGCCAGCACTACACGATCATCCCAGAAGATCTCATTTCCGCACCTGACCCCGGCTGCTTCGCCATGACGGATGATCACCTCATCTGCAACTCTCTCTGTGATCACCCGTGCTCCAAACTCTTCTGCTTTTCTGATAAATTTTATCGCTGACCACCGGGCATCAAATGGACACCCAAAAGCACAGAGCCCGTCCTTGCAACAGAGATCAGGATTGATGAACTTCGGCATCCGATGTACAGGCAGGCCGATTCTGCAAGCAGCATCCATCAGTCGGCGGGTACCATCACCAAGCAGATCATCGGGGAGCAGCTGTACATCAAGCTCTTTTTCAACAGCTGCATAGTGATCTCTGAGATCGATTCCAAGAGCCTTCAGCTCTTCTTCAAGGCAGCGGAGTGCATTGCCGCCGGAGACCATCGTTGTCCCGCCAAGGCAGAAGGTGCGCATCAGGCGAACACCGGCATCGACATTTGCATAATAGTGACCAGCATCTTTTCCCGGCACTTCCGGACCCCGTTCAATAATAAGAACATCATGGCCAGATTCTGCAAGATACCTGGCAGCAGCTGCACCACCGGCACCAGATCCGATCACTATCGCCATGATGATCGATAGGGGGAAGCGAAGATTAAGTATCTTCCCAATCGATCAGCCCCAACTGTTAACTCTTTCTCCATCCATTTTTCTGTAGATAGTATGGATCTGGGCGTTGGACGGGTAGGAGATCAGGATCTTGGCATAAGTGCGCAGGAGCTGGTTACGGGTAGGACATGCGTTATTGCCCAGTCAGGAGCCGGGAAGAGCTGGGGAATAGCTGTTCTTTGTGAACATCTCTGCAAATCATATCTTGGATTCTGCTTAATTGATACCGAAGGCGAATATTTCTCCCTTAAGGATCGGTTTCCAATCATCTGGATTGGATCTGATGAAAGCTGTGATTACGATATTGAATCAGTTGATCTCCATTCGGTTTTGCGGGATGCAATCCTATCCTCACGGTTTGTTGTCTTTGATGTATCAGAAGTTGATATGCGGGCAAAAGCAACAGCCCTTGTGAACATCCTCTATGAGCTTGAATCAGAACTGAGGAGACCGTTTCTGCTGATCGTTGAAGAAGCTGACAAATTTATCCCGCAATCCCGTGACTCCATCAAGATGATCGAGGAGATCTCCCGCCGTGGAAGAAAACGCGGACTCGGCCTTCTGGTGGCAACCCAGCGCCCTTCTCTTGTCCAGAAGAATGTGCTCAGCCAGTGCAACAATCAGATTATCGGCAAACTGACAATTGACAACGATCTCAAGGCTGTATCCCATTTCTTTGATGCACGGAAAGAGGTTGAGGAGCTGATAACTCTTGATCCCGGTGAGTTTTTTGTGATGGGAGGACTTGTCCGGGAGAAGATCCTGATGAAATTTGGAGATCGGGAGACACAACATCGGGGGGTTACGCCTCAGATTCTCCCCGGCAGGCCTCATGAGAAGAAAGAGGCAGAACCAGATCCAATTCCAGAGGCAAAGCCGGAGAGCCCTCCGGAACCACAACCTGTACAGGTAGAAGCAGAAGACGCAGATCAGGTTATTCTGAGTGGAGGGCCTGTTGATGAAGAGGATGGGACAAAGAATGCCATCCCGACACTCCTTCAACGCGATGAGGCGCTCAGGGTTGTACAGAGCCTCTGCAAAAGGAGTTTCTGGAGACGAGCGTATCTGGATCGGATCATCTCTCTGGATCGGGTATCGTGGCCACTGCTCTCGGTTGAGGTGAAGTACCATGGTGGTATCCTGAAGAAGACGACGAAGCGCTCATCATTCATCCTGGAGGGATTCCACGGAGACAGAGCCGATCTCTCGGATGGCCTGATGGTGCGGCCGGGTTTCTCCGAGCTGATCGGGCTTGATGAGGCGGCAGTTGCGGTTCTGAAGATCCTGACGACTGCCGGGCTGACAGCGCTTGAGATCGAAGCTGATGCCGGCCTTATGCCAGCAGATGTAAAAAAAGCGTTGAAAAGCCTCCAGAAACAAAAACGTATCACCACGAAGAAGACAGAAGAAGGAGTCATTGTTTACATACCCCTTCTCGAAAAGCCGATCCCAAAACTCTCAAATCTGAACCAGTTACAAACCATGAAACTCACCACCCTCTCCGGAGAGAGCAGAGGCCCTTCATTCACTGAAGATGAACTCAGAAAGATCATCAAGGGTCTTGAAAGAACAGCCGAAATAACAAAGATCAAAGTGATCTTTTATCCGGTTTATGAAGCTATGATCGCATCAGATTCTGGTGAGCGGCGGATCTTTATTGATGGGGTGACCGGGCGCGAGATCAATGGAATGCCTCACCCCTGACAGAACAGGGGCTGATTACTGCCTTTTCCATCTATTTGGAGAGGAATTTATATCATAAACAACGTCTTTGAAAGAATATGGAAGAAATGGATTCTTTTCGATGCCTTGTATGCGGGTTTATTTATGATCCAAAACGGGGCGATCCACGACGGGGAATTGAGCCTTTAACCGCATTCGAAGATCTTCCTGATGATTATACCTGCCCGGTCTGCGGGGTATCCGTCCTGACACAGAACTCTGCTTTTGTCAGGATTGAAACTGCCGGGCAGACCTGTGGGCCTGACGGGGCTTCCTGGAACGGTGCATAAGCGGCGAACTGCCCATAGACCGGATTTTGCTTTTCATATCTCAAGTTGGTCACAGATACTCCCTGGTGATTTTCTTTGAATCCGGTTCAATGCACTCTTATGAATAAGAATGTGCTCTTGTACACTTCATATTTCCCCTGACTATCTGGAAGTCATGTAAAGTTTTATCTGAAAAACCATAATTATCTGCAATAGCAGTATAAATGATACATACAGGTGACTGTCATGGATCGGGGTAACACATTAGGGCTTGCACTCGTTCCAGTCATCATTCTCCTTCTCGCATTTTCGCTTTCAGCGGGATGTGTTGATCAGGCCCGGGAGTTAACCAGCCAGGGTGTTACACTTGCAGAGGCAGGGCTCTATTATGAAGCCATTGATGCATTTGATCAGGCACTTGAGATCAATCCCGGGTACATACCCGCCTGGATGAACCGGGGTGATGCCTATCGTGAACTCGGCGATCCTGATGAAGCACTTGTTTCCTATAATCGTGCTCTTGCCATTGATCCTGAGAATGGAGATGCCTGGTTTATCCGTGGAGTGATCCTTCTTGACCTTGGGAGAACAGATGATGCATTGGATTCATTCAGGGAAGCTCTCACTCTCGACCCTCTGCATACTGAAGCCTGGAATAACCGGGGTCAGGCACTCATTGCCCTTGGAAGATTCGAGGATGCGCTTGATTCATATGATGCGGCACTTGCAATCGATCCGGCCTACACCGATGCCTGGGTTAACCGCGGGTTTGCTTATTCACACCTCAAAAGGTATGATGATGCAATTGCCAGTTTTGATAACGCTCTTGCAATAGAGCCGGGGAATCCGGGTATCTGGAAATCACGTGGTATCATCCAGGCAAATAACGGAAGATACGACGAGGCGATTCAATCGTTTCAAAAAGCACTCGCAATTGACCCGACAGATGCTGAAATCTGGTTTAAAAGGGGAGTGATGTATGAAGAGACCGGACGTGTAGCTGAAGCGATCTCCTCATTTGAAACAGCAATCTCCATCAATCCAGATGATGCCGACATATGGTATCAGTATGGGAGCGCTCTTCGGAAAAACGGACGTTTCGATGATGCGATTTCGGCATACAACAGGGTGCTCACAATCGACCCGGACTATCCCGGAGCAACCGTATCGGAAGAAAAGAAGAATACCTGGATCGTAGGGGCAATTGTGCAGGAATACTACAAAAGCCATACCTACAGCGAGATCGACTTCTTTGTCTGTACAGACATGTCGATTGGTGTCTGGAATATGATAGAGACACGGGGGATCAATGCAGTGATTGCTGTTGGAAATATTGATGATGCAGCTGCCTCTCCGACACAATATAATCATGCATGGGTTATGGCTGAGATCGCTCCCGGCACCTGGCTTGCCCTTGAGACAACAGGCGGCTTCACCGTGACACGCGGGAATAATCGGAATTATTACCAGGGATTCTTCTTCGATAATCCTCGTGAATTCAAGGACTATCTTGACCTGATGACCCGTCATAATGACCAGGTTGAACGGTTGCGGAACACTCAGGCAGACTACCTCGATGCATACACTACATGGAAACGAGAGGTCGATTATTACAATACGCTAGTGGATGAGCTGAATACCTATGTCGGCAGACAGCTGACCCATACAGAATACCAGTATGCACAGAGCCTCCAGGAAAGAGTCAACTCACAGAGGACGATCGTGGAAAGAGAGCAGTCCCGGCTTGGCCTTCTTGAAGAGGCAGTGAAGAGGGAAGAGGCTTTGCTCCAGAGTTTCATCAGCCAGCGGCCGCAGAAGCAGTATTTGTGAGAGTGGATAAGGAGTGCAATTAAACGTTTTTCAGGGAATATTACCACTCACAAAAGGCAAAATGCGAGGGACCGGATTCGAACCGGCGAACCCCTACGGGACTGGGTCCTAAGCCCAGCGCCTTTGGCCTGGCTTGGCAACCCTCGCTCAGAATTAATAATGCAAATGAATCTGCACCATGCATATTTGCCTTCAAATGATAAAAATAGAAGCCTCGATATTCTGCATTTCTTTTAATGGTGAGCAAAAAGATGGTATGGCGCTCCGGCGGCAGGGAGAGGAATCACCCTCTTCAACTCCTCCCCACAAACTCATTATGACTCTTCCTTCTTCACACCATCACGCGATAACGGGTGTATTCGCTACGATACTGCATTCTCCTCTGCTTTTGCAGCCTTCAGCTCCCTGATCAGGATCACATACCCGGATACTACAAGTGCGATGATGAGTGGTCCGAGGATAAAGCCGATGAGTCCCATCACTGCAAGGCCGCCGAAGAAGCCGATCCACATCAGGAGAGGACTGAGCTTGGCTCGCATTCCCATGATAAGAGGGCGGAAAACGAGATCCGGGACCGCACAGACGATCGGATAGCCTATTAACGCTATAAGAGCCGCACCCCTCAGATCCCCGATGGATAGTGCATAGATTGCAAGGAAGATCATCAGGAGTGAGGGCCCCAGGATCGGAATGAGCTGGAACAACCCTGCAATTGTCGCATAAAAGAGGACGTAATCATATCCGAGGAAATAAAAGAATGGAATGGCGAGGAGAAATGTGATGACTGCCGTGATCACGTGCACGACATAGATCGCATAGAGGGTTCCAACTGCTGTTGTTGAGATCTCCTTCACTCCCGAGGAGAGGCGGCCGGGGAGTGACTCGACGATCTCTGTGTAGATCTCATCCCCTTTGTAAATGAATGCCATGAGGGCCATCAAAAAGACCACGCACTTGACAAGGATCATCGGTGCCTGGTAGATCAGGGCTGATGTCCATTCGGAGAACGTGTCAAGCTGGAGCATGATCCACTCACTCATCTCACTCTGCCCGACTGTGGGGGTTCCTGTTGAAGCAAGTGAGGAGACCCATTCAAGGATTGTATTGATGATATACGATATATATTCAGAGTGAGTATAAAAAATAGTTATTGTGAAACCAATTGCTGACGTTACCACAAGAAGCACAAGCGATGCGATAAGGAATGAAGAGACAGCCGGATTTATCACACGGATGAACTTCCGGTGAATGGGAAGAAGAACAACAG
>NZ_JARVGN010000070.1 GCF_029762515.1 Methanocalculus sp.
AGGATATGGTCCGCCGCCTCCTGAGGCTTGATGAGATCCCCCGTCCCGATGATGCCGCCGACGGCCTTGCGATTGCTCTTTGCCATATCAATACCCTGAGGTAGGAGAAGCATGTTCGCACACATAACCGGAACGCTCTCATCTGTGGGTGAGAAGTCAGTCGTCCTTGATGTCGGCGGGATCGGCTACCTGCTCCAGGTGAGCCAGCCAACCCTCCGGGAGATAGAAAAGAGCGAAGAAACAGTGAAGCTCTTCACCCAGCTTGTTGTCAGGGAGGACGCCCTCACCCTGTATGGGTTCCACCGGCAGAGCGAGCGGGAACTCTTCCAGATCCTGATCAATGTCTCGGGAATCGGTCCCCAGATTGCACTTAATATTCTCTCACAGATCTCACTTGAGCAGTTTGCCATGGCAATCATCAGCGATGATGAGCGTGTCCTCACCAGTATATCGGGGATCGGGCCAAAGAGCGCAAAGCGGCTGATCCTTGAACTGAAAGAGACGATGAAGAAGCGGAGAGGATCATTCATCGAAAAAGAGGGGCATATGCCTGCATCTGATGCGAAGTCGGCCCTTGTATCTCTTGGATTCTCCGAGCGGGAGGCCGAGGAGTCAGTGAAGGCGGTGATGGAGCGGCTGCCTTCGGGAAGTGTGCAGGCGATCATTAAAGCTGCACTTCAGCATATGAAGGAGAGAAGAACGTGACTGAGCGGATCATCACCCCGATAAAGTTTGAGGATGAGATCGACGATCCTGCCATCAGGCCGGCCCGGCTTGACGAGTTTGTCGGCCAGCCCCAGATCAAGGAGGCGCTCAGGATCGCAATTGAAGCGGCAAAGATCCGGGGCGAGAACCTCGATCATATCCTCTTCTCGGGCCCTCCCGGCCTTGGGAAGACGACACTCGCCCAGATCATCGCCCGTGAGATGGGATCTGCAATACGGAGCACAACAGGACCCGTTCTTGACAAGCCGGGAGATCTCGCCGCCCAGCTGACGGCATTATCTTCAGGAGATCTCCTCTTCATCGACGAGATCCACCGGCTGAACCCGGTCGTCGAGGAGATCCTCTATCCGGCAATGGAAGACTATAGTATTGATGTGATGATCGGCGAGGGACCGGGGGCACGGGCGATCCAGCTCCCTCTCGACCAATTCACCCTTGTTGGGGCAACGACACGGGTCGGTCTGCTCGGCTCCCCGCTCCGGGATAGGTTCGGCCTCATCTTCCGGCTGAACCTTTACGAGGTGGACGATCTCCTCTCGATTGTGAAACGATCAGCTGCTATCCTGAAGATCCCGATCTCCGAAGACGGAGCGCTAGAGATCGCAAAGAGGAGCCGGGGAACACCGAGGATCGCAAACCGGCTTCTCAGGCGGGTCCGCGATTATGCAACAGTCCGGGGAGATGGCTCAATATCCCGTGAATCAGCAGATCTCGCCCTCGGCATCCTCGGGATAGATCCCCTCGGCCTTGATGATCTGGATCGCCGGATCATCACTGTGGTCGCCCGTGACTTCGGCGGGGGCCCTGTCGGGGTGAAGACGATCGCAATCTCGATCGGAGAGGAGGTCAGGACGATCGAAGAGGTATATGAGCCGTACCTGATCAGGATCGGTTTTTTGAAAAGGACGCCGAAAGGCCGGGAGACGACCGAGGCGGCGGTTGCACATATCTTTTCAGATGGAAAGAAGGAAACCTAATTTAGATTAGTACTAATCAGGATTAGGATTATTTCGATTTGGAAAAAGAAGAGAGGGGAAATTCATCCCCTGACAGACAATGCCCATTTCTGCATGACACCTTCTGCAGGCCTGTTCCTGATGCTTGATCCAAGATCGAGGCGTGCCGGGGAGAGCTCGTTCACCGCATCATCCCACGTATAGCTCCCCATCAATCGAACAATACGTGTCCTTCCTTCTGTTGCCTGCCACCATGCCTCATAGGCATCTGACTGGTGGGCATAGTCGGGATCAGGGAGATCGTATCGCCCCATGAAGGTGTCTTCGATCGCCATGGTCGGATCCATTGCAAAGACGGTCATATAGTCGGTGAGTGCTGCATTGCTAAATGCACTCATTGAGCAAAAGAGCGAAATTTCGACGTCCTTTCGCTCTGCTTCTGCTTCGATCAGATCAAGGAGCGGATCGATGAGGGCTTTCATCTCTTCAACAGTCGGATCGGTGATATCATATGATTCAGGCGGCAGCGCCTCCTGGAACTCAGCAAGGGTTTCTAGCCCCGTCCGGATGGAGTAGATTCGGATGAAGATGGCATCCGCATCATGATAGTAGTCATACTGTGACCAATCGTCACGAAGCCCTTTTGCCTCAAGGAAACCGGCAGGGTCGACAGAGACTGCAACATCGCCATTGAACCTCTCCTTCACCTTTGCAATCATCTGTTTCATCCTGGCATTTGCGAGCTCCTCCTCTGGCGAGAAGTGCGTGTTATGCCAGCCCGGGGTGATGAGCATCATGTCAAAACCTGCCTTGTTGAGTGCATCGGCACGATCGAGCATCAATGCCTCAAATTTTGTGAAGTAATCATCAATCCATTCGGGTGTCCGCTCAACCTCCCCAAGAGCAGCAAAATCCGCACCAGATGCCTCCCAGATGGAATCCGCACCAAGATATGTTCCGATACTTGTGAACCCAAAGTTCATCGACCATATGGCACGGAGATTTCTGGCATGAGCTGCTTCTGCGATCCGGTTGAGATCAACCTGGCTCATTGCCTCGTCCCGGTGATCGTCCCAGAAGGTGCCGGGGACAATCTCCCATTCGGTTGAAGTGATCCAGTCATCGGGCGGATCCTGGTAGACACGGGGGATCATCCTGTCAAACGCGTACTTATTCGGCTGGTTAACCCAGTGAGCATCATAGAAGTCAAAGACGACAACTTCTGTCACCCCTATCCGCTCAAGCCGGTCAAAGCTGCTCTCAATATTCTTCCGAGTATCCTCAAACATCATGAAGTTGTAGTTCTTCCCCCAGGTATCCTGCATCCAGATACCAGCCCTGAATGCCGGCGGGAATGAAGGCTTTATCGGCTCTTCACTCCATCCGGATACGCCATCATAGGTGACGTGATTCGGGATCTGAATCTGCCGATCAAAGGTGCGTGATCTCCCGGTAGATGAGGTATAATGGTAGGAGAAGGACTCCTGGCCAACTGCCGGCACTGATACGTCCCATGCATATTCACCAGCCGGCGCCATCGATACCGGGGCTTTACCATCGATAACCACCCGGATCGGATCATCAGGGGATGTCGTATAAGGAACAGACACCCAGAACCCGGCGGTTGTTGCTTCACCGGCAGCTATCGGAGGGATCTCAGCATAATTTTCACACCAGGGAGGGGCTTTCCATGGCCCTTTCGGCGGGCAGATCTCAAAGGCCATCATCACCAGAATTCCCGAGATGATAAGAACGATGAGAAGGAAAATCCCAAGGACAATCTTCCTGTTCCGATCCAGCATGAACCGAACTATGAGCAGGATAATTAATAAAGATGCCCGCTGCCTGGATCCCGGGATCAGAAAGGAGAGTCTTTTGCACAAAACCCGAATAATTTAGACTATTGTAGAATATGATAATATAAATTATCTATTAAGATCATAATATTTTCAAATAAGGAAAACCATTATCATCCCTCAATAGTGAGAAGTGATCATGCATACGATCACCATCCTCCCCGGCCATGATCGGAATGGCAACCCCGAAACCTTTGAGGCACTCCATCTCCGCCCCGGCGACACCCTCGCAATCGTCGGCCCGACCGGATCCGGCAAGAGCGCCTTTATAAACGATATCGAGGTCTTTGCACAGGGCGATACCGCAACCGGCAGGCGGATCCTCCTTGATGGCGAAATACCGCCCGAAAAGTTCGTCAGGGATCCTGCCTGCAAGCCGATCGCCCTCATCACCCAGACCACGAAGTGCCTTGCGGATCTCACCGTCTCAGAGTTCCTGAGCATGCATCTCCGTGCACGGAAGATCACCGAAGGGGATCTGATCGAGAAGACGATCCGGCTTGCAAACGAATTTACAGGTGAGCCTATCCGCCCGGAATGCCGGATCTCCTCCCTCTCCGGCGGCCAGACGAGATCCCTGCTTGTTGCCGATGCAGTGATCATCTCAAACGCACCAATCATCCTCCTCGATGAGGTGGAGAATGCAGGGATCTTCCGTGACAGGGTCATCACCTGCCTGAAGAAATCCGGTACCTCCGTCATCTTCGTCACCCATGATCCGCTCGTCTCCCTGATGTCAGACAAAAGGATCGTGATGGGGAACGGAGCGGTGAAGGCGGTCCTTGAGCCGGATGGATCTGAAGAGTCTGTGCTGAAGCATGTCACCGAGATCGATCTCTACCTCTCCTCGCTCCGCGAACGGCTCAGGTCAGGGGAGGTTCTCAGGGAGACGGTTGCAGCAGCATGAAGCTGATCATCGTCGCCGGGCCGCCGTCTGCGGGGAAGACGGCTGTTATCCGGCAGATCCTGACCCATCTCCCAAAACAAACTGCTGCGTACCTGAAGATCGATGTCATCTATGCAAACGAGGATGAAGAGATCACCCGTGAGTTTGGCATTCCCGCACGGAAGGTCATCTCTGGCGACCTCTGCCCGGATCATGCCGGGATCACGGTTCTTTCCGATGCCCTGCTCTGGGCAGAGAAGGAGGGAGCCGAATTCCTGATCATCGAATCTGCCGGCCTCTGCCTCAGGTGCACCCCCTATACCACCGAGTCGCTTGGAATAGCAGTCCTCTCTGCGATCTCGGGCACCCATTCTCCCTATAAGATGAGCCCGATGATCGCTCTTGCCGATGCTGCGGTTGTCACCAGGATCGATCTCGTCTCACAGGCAGAGAAGGAGGTCTTCAGGGAGGCAATCCGGGATGTTGCACCCGCAGTCGAGATCATCGAGACGAATGCGGTCATCGGGACCGGGATGCGGTACCTGATGAAGATCATCGACGATCTCCTGCCGATCACTGATCCAAAGGCACTCACGCTCCGTGGCAGCCCGCCCCTTGGCGTCTGTACGGTCTGTGTCGGAAAGAAGCAGATCGGATGGGAGAACCATTTCGGGGTTGTCAGGAGGCTGGAAGGCGCAGACACCCTCTTCAGGGGTGAATAGATGGCCTGGAAACCACCTGGCAAGGACTGCGGGCTCTGCGGGGCAGCCTCATGCACCGCCTTTACCGCACTTGTTGCCGCAGGCGCAAAATCATTCCGGGACTGCCCCTTCTACCTGGAGAATGTGAAAGGAAAGGATTCATCCTATTCCGGAGTCGATATCCTCGGCCTTGCCTATGACTTTGTCCTCCACCCGTTCCCGGGTGAGCCGTCCACCAGGAAGGATATTGTACCGTTCAGGCCGGATCTCGTCGAAAAATGGGAGATCAAGGCGGGAGATCTTGTCATCGGGAGGCCTGCCGGGGCGGGATGCCCGATCACCCATGCACTCAGGGTGACTGCTGCCGATCCGGTGAGCGGAATCATCTCCTGCCATGTTACAAGCCCTCTTGAAGCACGGAACGAGGATTGCCTGGATGTCAAGGCATATCATGTCCATGCATTTGAGGGGATCGCGGAGGTAGTCAACCGTGAACCGACATTTGGGATGAAACAGCGGTTCCAGCCCGGATACTGCCTGATGGGACTGTCTCATCTGGGTGTGGTGAATATGGTTATTACCACAAGCGACGGAGTCAGGGTCAGGGTGGAGGGGATAACACTGTGAAGACGACGCAGGAGATCAACAATAAAATCAGAAGCGGGGAGGCAACCGTCATCCCTGCAGATGAATTCAAGAAACGGGTGCGTGAGGGGGAAACCTTCGCCGTCGGGGATGTGGATATTGTCACCTGCGGAACATTCGGGGTGATGTCGGGGACTTATGCAGTCCTGACGGTGCCTGTTGCATCCCCCGGCACTTTCCGGAAAGCTGAATCACTCTTTTTAAACGGCGTTCCTGCCTATCCCGGCCCCTGCCCGAATGAACGGCTCGGCCTCATCGACTGCATCGTCTATGGTACCGCACACCGGGACGAACGCTATGGCGGCGGCCATCTCTTTGCCGATCTCGCCGCCGGGAAGACGATCGAAGTCGAGGCGGAGGCAGACGGGCGGCGGTATACAAACGATATCACCATCTCCGATTGTGGCTTTGCAAAGCTCCATACAACACGATCGGCATTTAAGAATTATACCGCATTTCTCAGAAGAGAAGAGGGTGTGCTTCCGACCATCTTCTCGGTCACCGGTCTCCGGGGACCCTGCAGGGAGATATCGGTCTCGGGTTGCGGGGAGGTGAACCCGGTACAAAACGATCCCTCACTCAGGTCACTTGCACCAGGCACACCGGTTTTTGTTAACGGCGTTAACGGAATCATCACTGGCACCGGTACGCGATCGACCCCGGAGCGGCCGAATCTTGCGTGTTCAGCCGGTATGAACGGGATGGATCCCCTGATGATGGGCGGGTTTATCACTTCAGATGGCCCCGAATGCCTCACCTCGGTTGCCGCTGCAATACCGGTGCTCGATTCTGCATCCCTTGATGGACTGATGGTGCTTGATGAGGAGATCCCACTCCCTGTTGCCGATATCAGCAACCGCCAGCCGATCGGAGAATCGGATTATGGCAGAATCTGGCGGGGAACAGACCGGGGTGTCAGAATCCACTCTGATCGGTGCCTTGACTGCACTCCCTGCATGGCTCATTCAATCTGCCCTGCCGGGGCAATCGGAGAGGGGCATACCATCAACCGCTCCCTCTGCCTCGCCTGCGGCGCCTGTGCCTCAGCCTGTGAGGGAGGAGTCTTTTCTATCGATCTCGGAGCAATTCAGATCGGGGACGATGAGATTCCGGTCACACTCCGCCAGTCTGACCGCACCAGGGCAGAGCGGCTCTGCCGTCGTCTGGCAGATCGGATCCGCGAGGGATCATTCTTCCTCAGGGAGGGATTATGAACCACCTGCTCAGGTGCCCGGTATGCGGGAAGCAATTCCCCGATCAGGGTGAACTTGCCTGCCCGGACGGGCATCACGGGCTCCTCCGTGCGATCTACCCGGAGAAGCAGCTCGCTATCAGGGATGAGCCAGGCATCTTCCGGTATGCAGACTGGCTCCCTGTGCAACAGGTGCCACAGACCCAGTCGGGACCTGTGACATTCCAGTCTTCCGGGTTTGCAAAAGAAGCAGGGCTTTCCAATCTCTGGATCGGCTTCACCGGCTATGCCCCCGATAAGGGTGCATATGTCCCGACCTGCTCCTTCAAGGAGCTGGAGGCATGGCCGACCCTCATCCGGCACCGGGAGACCGGCGGCGGCACCATCGTCCTCGCATCGGCTGGAAATACAGGCCGTGCCTTCGCCGAGGTCG
>NZ_JARVGN010000071.1 GCF_029762515.1 Methanocalculus sp.
GAGACCGGAAGCTGAGCGGAAAGCGCTTTTTGCATCATGGGATGCTATTGATCTGATCGCCTCCGATCATGCCCCCCATACACGTCAGGAAAAGCAGGTTCCTTTTGCAGAAGCCCCCTCCGGGCTCCCTGGTGTTGAGACGATGCTCCCGCTCCTGATGAACGAGGTGGTCAAAGGTACATTCACCCTTCAATCTGTCATCGAGAAGACGGCAACAGCCCCATGCGGGGTGCTTGGAATACCACCTTCCGGATATGGAGCAGGAGAAAGATCAGATTTTGCCCTCTATGCGATGAAACCAGAAAAAATACAAACAGAAAAACTCCATTCCCGGTGTGGGTGGACTCCATATGAGGGTATGATGGGAGTTTTCCCTTCTCTTGTTGTTCGTTTCGGCAGGATTGCTTATCGCGAGGGAGAGTATACTCATGAGCCTGGAACATGGATGCCGGGAAGGGGTTATCATCCCGGGGAACAAATAGAATAATGTGCCAACATATTCGCATTCATAGGTCCCCAGGTGATCCATATGCCGTATGTCATGAGATGATCCATGGGACAACCCGTCTGCGAGACAGGCACCACCCGGTGACGGGTTTGATGCGGGAGGAACGGCAGCAGCCACCGATGACCGAGATCAGTTTTCACCGGGTGACATTAACCCATAGTTAGTATGGCTTCTTTTGAAGATGCATTTCGGATATCCAATGAAGGATTGTTGATCGCTCTTGATGTACATCCTGGATCTGGAAGAAATGCCTTTCCCGATGGATATAATGCCTGGCGAAAGTCAATCGGCATTGCAATAACTGCCCCTCCCGTTGATGGACGTGCCAACACGGCGATCATCGATCTCGTCTCAAAGGTTATGGGTATTTCAAAATCGGAAATTCGTATTGTATCCGGGCACCAGTCATCGCGAAAAGTGATCCAGATTGCCGGGATGACTCCTCTCCAGTGTAAAGAACTGCTTGCCACACTTTTCTAAATATACCATTTACTGAATGGAATGACTCTTTTCCATACTCTCACATGCCAGGATCGCCTGATGTTCTGAAACGGTATTTCCACCATGGGTTACTTTAAGTAATCGCAAATCCTTATGACATAATGCCTATGATCAAGCGCAGACACAATTGCATGATCGATGGAGGTGCGTTTACATGTATTCACCAGATACGACAAAGTATCTTATTCAGATTCATCTCGAAACAGAGGGGGTGGTTGAAAAACCCGACGTAGTCGGTGCCATATTTGGCCAGACAGAAGGGTTACTTGGCGAAGATCTCGATCTTCGTGATCTCCAGAGAACCGGAAGGGTTGGACGTATTGATGTTCAGATCGTCAGCAAACGTGGAGAGACCGCAGGTGAAATATTCATTGCCTCGTCTCTGGATCGGGCAGAGACAGCTATACTTGCTGCATCACTTGAGACAATAGATCGGGTTGGTCCCTGCGTTGCACGCGTTCGTGTGGAATGTATTGAGGATATCAGAGTAGCGAAACGGAAAAAGATCATCGAACGGGCAAAAGAGCTCCTTCTGGATGCTTTTGAAGAGGACACAATCGACTCACAGGATCTTCTTGATGAGGTGCGTGAATCGATCAGAATTGAAAAGATCAGGCTTCTTGGGGAAGAGCGAATTCCAGCCGGCCCGAATGTCGAAGAATCTGATGCTATCATCATTGTTGAGGGGAGAGCGGATGTTCTGAATCTCCTCCGGTATGGGATAAAAAACAGTGTGGCGGTAGAAGGAACCAATGTCCCCGATATCATCGTCAGTCTCTGCGAAAAGAAGACTGCAACCGTCTTTCTCGATGGGGATCGTGGTGGGGAACTGATACTGCGTGAGCTTCTCCAGATTGCGGATATTGATTTTGTTGCATATCCGCCACGAGGCAAGAGTGTTGAGGATCTCAGCCGGAAGGAGATCGTCAAAGCCCTGAGAAACAAGGTGCCGATTGAATATGTCCGTGATCAGGTGAATCGTGATATCAGAAAGGTTCCATCAGATCATGGAATCCAGCCAACCCTGTATCCGTATTCACCGGATATCAGTGAAGAGAAAATTCCGGGGAATTCTGTTGGGGAGGGGAGTTCAACCCACCCCTTACCCACACCAGTTCCAGGTGAAAGTTCCCTTCAGGTGAAGAGATCTGATGATGGCTCCAATGAGCCGGCTCTCATCCAGCCCTCTGAGGAGAAAGGAGGAAATGCGACACTGGGCAGGCACATGAAGGCAGTGTATGGAAGCGGTCTTGGACGTTTTCTCTCTCCTGATCTCTCGACACTTCATGATTTTTCCCCTCAAGAATTTGAGGCTCTCCTTGAAGAGTATGGTTCCGAGAGTGCAGGTGTTCTTCTTGATATAAATGTGGATCAGAAGATTTTGGATGTAGCTGCCGAAAAGGGGCTGGAATTTATTGCTGCGCGTGACTTTCAGGGTATTGTGAAAAGACCAATATCTTTACGTATGGTGAATATGCAATAGTATTTTAGTTTTTCTTTTTAATCCATACTCTTTTATTCCCAGCCATCACGATCGTACTTGCGGGTGATCCGATGCATAAAGATGAGTTGATCGCACTCCACCAGATGTTAGCAGATATCAAGGGTTACTTTGAAGAAAAGAGTCCTGATATTTCATTTCCTCAGTACCAAGCCCTGAAGATCAACCCTTCCCAGGTACATAAAAGCAAACTTGAGCATAAGTATGCAATTTTCATTCTTGCAACAGAACTTGCAAATGTTATGAAGGATGCAGAACTTGGATCATCGGGAAGGATAAGCTCCAGAATGAGGGAGCTTGCAGAGAAGACGCTAAAAGAGATCGAATGTGCCCAGTAGATATTTTATTTTATTTTATTTTTTTAGACTCTCTTCTTCTCTGACCAGGTATTCTGCCATCAGACGGGGTATTGGGGCAGCCATGCAATGCCAGTTTGGTGTACCATTCACTTCAAGGACGGTATATCCATCATCTGTCCTGAGAAGATCAACACCACAATAATCTATTCCGACAGCTTTCGCTGCCGCTTCAGTTATCTCCCTCATTGCGGGATCGATCTCAACCGGTGTGCCGACCCCTCCCTTATGGATATTATGGGTCAGGTGGGGTGACTGGCGATATATCGCCCCAACGGCATTATATCCGATGACAAAAACCCTGAAATCGCGATCATTTCTGACATACTCCTGAATATAATATGGGGGCTCAGCGAGATCGGAGATATCTGAGAAGAGGAAAATGCCATCTCCGTCAAATCCATAGACTGGCTTATACACAGCTTTCCCATGTTTTATGAGGAACTCTTCAACTGCTTCATGTGAAGCGGTAAAGAGTGTCTCTGGTGTTGGTACGCCATGGTGGCAGAGAAGTGCGGACGTCATCACCTTGCTTGCACAGGTGGCGATAGCATCCGGGGTATTGACAAGTCGGTTTGTTAACGAGAGGGCTTTGATCTGTTCAAATTCAACACCGTTCTGGCGAATGCCACAGACCCAGATAAGGTCACCCTTGCAGGGAACCCTGAAAGGATTTATTTCATTGAGATGAAGCAGTTCGTATTGTGCATTCAGCGTATCAAGTGCATCAAGCACCATTTGTGTTGAATTATCCTCGGGTGTATCGGTTGGTTTTGGAATGATTCTGATCATCTGAAAACCACATCACTATCAAAACGATTGAGTCTCTTCATCGAGTGCGTGTTTTTTCCAGACTTCCTCACGCCTCATCGGTCCACTATTATAACTGCAGAATGGGATGATCTGGCCATCTGGTGTTGCATAGTGGATACAGCACCGGTTCACCCGGTTGATATCATAGTTATAATTATCCATAAAATGCATGGTTCCGATGAAGAGTGCATTCCAGTGGAATTTTCTGAGAGCATCAAAATTATGGTGAATCAGGGCATTTGTAATGAGCCCCCAGAAATCAATCTTATCCGGCCGATCATTCTTCATGGTTGTGCGGAGATGATTGACACCCTCAAGGAGGGTCCGGTATTTATTGATCGTTCCTTTCTTCTTCAAACCCTCTGCAATGGTATCAATCGACTTAAAAAAGTCATCAACATCTACCATTCTGTTCACCGGGACAAGCCCGTTTTCTGTGACGAAGAGGTAGGTGGCTGCTCCACAGTGTGGGTTTGCGGTAAACTGTATCTGGGGACGTCCGGTGTATGATTCTACCAGATCGATGATCGGCTCGACACATGGGATCGGATAAAAGTCTGCTGCTTGTAGCACTCCCTCTGTCTGCTCTTCTATTCCCTTGAGAAGATCGGGGATGGTGATCCGTTCCTTTGCGATATCGTCGTTGCTTGCGGCCCCGGTGAATGCAACCGGCTGGAAATTGACCCCTCGTATCACATCGATATTCTCAGCTGCAAATTTGATGATGGAACCTGCCTCATGATGGTTCTTTCCACCAATTATGGTAGGTACGAGGACGATTCCCACTTTCATTTCGCGGCAGTTTTCTATGGCTTTCTTACTGATCTCAAGAAGGGGATTTGTTGCTTTGGTGACACCATCAAAATGGAGGTATATAGTGGAAACGCCAGCATCTTTCAGGTCTGAAACAAGCTGTTTATCCTGTGCAAGCCTGATACCGTTTGTTGCAATCTGTACCTGGCTGAATCCATATTCCTTGGCTTTTCTGACGATCTCGGGAAGGTCTTTTCGCATCGTCGGTTCACCGCCGGAAAGCTGAACTGCCGGGGGTGGAACCGGTTTCTGGGATCGGAGGAGCAGAAACATCTCTTCTATCTGCTCCATCGTTGGCTCATAGATAAAACCACATGCGCGGGCATTTGCAAAACAGAATTCACAATTCAGATTGCAGCGATTTGTGACATCAACATTTGCTAGCAGGGTTCCTGATTTATGTTCCGAACAGAGTCCACAATCATATGGGCATCCACTCCGGATTTCAGGCTTATTTGAGTTTTGAACACCGTTCCCTATGGCATTATACGCATCAAACCTGTGGTACATTGCAGAATCAGACCAGTAGAGCGATCTGTTTGGGCCATGATCCGGACATTCACGGCAGATCCAAACGGCATTATCTTCTTCGATAATATCGGCATCAAGGACCTTTCTACAAACCGGGCAGATACTTTTCGTCTTTTTAATCAGCATTCTTGATTCACCCGCGAAAACCTTCAGAGTAAGTATGTGATACAGTATTTTTTAAACCTTCCACCATAGTACATAGGATATGGGTGGTATCGATATCAATTCGCTCATCATTATCGGCATATCCGCACTCTGGGTGATGCTTCCGGCTTATCTTCCAAACCCGGTTGCAGCTGCACTTGGTGGCGGGAAACCGATTGACGGTGGAAGATGCTGGCGTGATGGCAGAAGGATATTTGGTGATGGCAAGACTGTGAGAGGGCTCATTGCCGGGATCGCCGGAGGTGTTGCCATAGGGCTCCTCCAGATCCTTGTCCATTCCCATGCGGAGATCGTCTGGTTGCCCGAGCATACGCTCGTCTCGATCACCCTCCTTGCTGTCGGGGCACTCCTCGGCGATCTGGCAAAGAGTTTTCTGAAGAGGCGAAGGGGGGTTGAAAGGGGTGAGAAATGGCCGGTTGCCGATCAGTTCGATCTTGTTATTGGCGCCTTTATCCTGCTTCTCATCTTTGATCCCGGTTGGTTGTTTTCTACGATCACAATTCCAATTGCAATTGCAATTTTGATCCTCACCCCGGTTCTTCATCGTGGAACAAATATTATCGGCTATATACTAGGAATAAAGGATGTACCATGGTAGACGATATTTCATCACTCCTGATTCAGTATCATGCAATTGAATTTGGTGAGTTTATACTGGCTTCCGGCCAGAAGAGCTCGTATTATGTCGATATCAAGCAGGCAGTGACGCATCCTGACCTGCTTTGTGCAATCGGCCGTATTGTATCTGATGCATATGATTTCGAACTGGTTGCCGGTGTTGCAGTCGGAGGTGTTCCGCTTGCAGTTGCAGTATCACTTGTGTCGGGGAAACCCTATGCAATCATCCGTGCGACTGAGAAAGATCATGGTAAAGCTGCGCGGATTATCGGAGATGTAGCCGGAAGGAGGGTGCTTCTCATCGAAGATGTCACCACATCCGGTGGCTCCGCCATCTATGGAGTCGAAGAGTTGCGGCGGGCTGGTGCCTGTGTCGATACGGTGGTGACCATTGTGGATCGTGAGCAGGGTGCAGCGTCACGGATGGAGAAGGAAGGCATCTCTCTCTGCCCGCTGGCACGGGTAAGCGATCTTTTGAAAAAGTGATAGTATAATAGGAGAAGGGTTCAAATACATGAGCATGAATTACCTGGTTGTGGGTGGTGGCGGAAGGGAGCACGCACTTGCACGAGCACTCTCCTGCAATCCGGAGTCCGTACTCTATGCCGTGATGTCACATGCAAATCCCGGCATTACTACACTCTGCCGTGATTTTTTAATTGCAAGCGAGACTGATACCGAAGCGATAGTCAGGTATGCAAAAAGCCATCAGATTGACTATGCGGTGATCGGTCCTGAAGCACCTCTACATGCCGGCGTTACTGACGCTCTTCTTGAGATAGGTATCGGCTGTCTTGGACCAACCCGGGCAGCTGCCCGGATCGAGACAGACAAAGCCTTCTGCAGACAGCTCATGAAGGAGTACCGGATCGAAGGTCTCCCTTCATATCGCATCTTTTCCGATCCTGAGGATGCAGTGGCTTTTATCTCATCACATGAAGAGGATGTTGTCATCAAACCAATCGGCCTGACCGGAGGAAAGGGTGTCAAGGTAATGGGTGAACAGGTCGATCGGGCGGGTGCGATCGAGTATGCCCGTTCCATTCAGGGGGGAATGGTCATTGAAGAGCGGCTCATCGGCGAGGAATTCACCCTTATGGCATTTGTCGATGGTAATTCTCTCATCCCCATGCCCCTTGTCCAGGATCACAAGCGTGCTTTTGAGGGTGATACCGGTCCAAATACCGGTGGCATGGGATCATACAGCATGCCTGATCACAGACTCCCCTTTGTTCTGGATTCAGAATATGCAGCCGCTCTTCGGATAATGCATGATGTCGTCTTGGCACTTGATACATCGGGTTCTCCCTACCGTGGAATCCTCTATGGACAATTCATGAATACGGCATCAGGTCCAAAAGTTATCGAATTCAATGCACGGTTTGGAGATCCGGAAGCCATGAATGTCCTCTCAATTCTCTCAAGTGATTTCTCCGAGATCGCCATGCGTGTTGCTGACGGTACTCTCCGCCAGTCTGATGTGGTGTTTGATAGAAAGGCAACCGTATGCAAATATGTAGTCCCTGCGGGCTATCCTGAAAAACCAAAGACCGGGGATAGAATTGAGCTTT
>NZ_JARVGN010000072.1 GCF_029762515.1 Methanocalculus sp.
TCTCAAGAAAAAAAATGCCAATGAACAAAAGGAACAGACCAGAGTAATCAGGTGATAAACAGATGCCGACACAAGAGGACGAACATATCATTGAGGCAAGCGGACGGGCACGGATTGTGATCAGAAACGGTATCGTGGTGGAGGTAGGTGATCCGCTCATCCATGACTGCCCCCTTGCAAAGCGGTTTGCATACCCGATTCCGGAGATGACAAAGGAGCATATTGCCGCAAACATCACACACCGGATACAGGCATTTGGGATGTGCACCCCCGAACGCGAGGTCGAAGATGACCGGGAGTTTGTCGGGTTCGGGGCATCCGAGATCATCAGCTTCGGGATGAAGGCAGGGATGCTGGATGCAGCAGTCCTCGCCTGTGATGGTGCCGGAACCGTGATCGCACCAACACCCTCACTTGTCCAGGGGATCGGCGGCAGGATGTCCGGGCTCGTCTTTACGACCCCCTATCCCTCAGTCATCAGGAAGATCGAGGAGGCAGGCGGTATCGTCGTATATCCCGAGACAGGAGCGATGGATCAGGTGGGCGGGGCATCCCGTGCGGTCGCAGAAGGATTCACCGGGATCGCCGCCACCGTGGCACTCCCGCAGGATGCAGAGGCAATCCGGGGGCTGTATCCGAATGTCCTCATCATCGGCGTCCACACAACCGGTTTTACAATAGAAGAGGCGCAGGCCCTCGTGGGTGCAGCTGATCTGGTGACAGCCTGTGCATCCGGACCAATCAGGGAGATCGCAGGTGCCCGGGCACTTGTTCAGGCAGGTGTCTCGGTACCGGTATTTGCGATGACAGAGAAAGGAAAGGAGATCGTAATTGAGAAGATCCGGCAATCTGATGAGCCGGTCTTAATCAAGCAGGCAAAGCTCCCGGCAACAGGTGGCACGCAGCCGGAGCCCTTGATCTGAAGAGAATTACTCTTTTTTCAGGTGCTCGTTTCTGAACCGGACGAGCTCTTCACAGAACTCCCCGAGATAGTCGTCCATCGAGAGGCTCCCTTCCTGGAAGGCACAGTCTCCTTCCTCTATCACCTTATTGATGATATTCCGGGTCGGGAGAATGAGATCGATTCTTACCCCGGCCTGCTCAGCTCCACGGATCAGAGCCTCCCGGAAGATCCCAAGGCAGTAGGCGATCCGGTACCGGTAGACCCCTTTCGTCTTGGCAAGGTAACCGGCAACGCGACCGGTCTCGATCCTGAGAAAGTCATCAAGGACTTTCTGGTCTTTTACTTTGCCGAGCATGTACTTGTAATGGGCATAGGGGTACATCTCCTCAAGTTCGGATGGCACGATCCCGCATGTCCCAAAGACGACGATATGGTACTGATCGTCTGAAAAGACCTGCGAGATGACCATTTTGATCAGCTGGTGGCTCGGGCTTGTGCTGTAGGGTTTCCGCATCGCACAGGGGAGGAAGATCCCGATATCCTTTGGTTCGACATCATATTCATCAATGATGTAGCGGTAAGACTGTTCAAACTCCGAAAGATAGAAGGGGGGATCGGTAAGGAGGGGCTTATCAGATGGGTTGTTATTGCCGCCCATGGTTGTCTCTTAGATGTTGGTTGCAGAGGAGGATGAAAGGTGCGGGTTGCCCACAAAGAAGTATCGGTTAGAATGTTCTGTATACTGTTCTTCGAGGTCCCACCTCAACCACGACAATGATCAGACGCTCATTATGGATCTTCAGAATAGCGCGGTATTTTCCAACCCTGAGTGAGAAGAACGGAGGATTATGGTTCCCTTCCAGACGTTTGAGAAACCTGTACGGGTTCTCCTCATTTGCAAGATCTGTAAGCGCCTTTTGGATGCGCTGAGCCGATTGTGGATCGAGCCTGGCAAGATCCCGTTCAGCTGGAGGGATGATGACAATGTCAAAAGGTTTCACAGGAGATCAAGATCCCTCATAGCGTCATCAAGAGGCCTGAATTTTCCTGCTTTTATATAGATCTCTGCCTCATCCAGACGCCTGAGGGTCTCTTCAGAGAGAGGTTCATCATCATACATTACATCAATCAGGCGCTCAATACAGTCATTATAGGTTTCACGGGGATGAATCTTCAACCTGGTCAGTCGCTCTTTTGTTGAAGATTCAAGCTTAATCGTCTGGGATGTCGCCATGATACTATAGTACACCCCAGTATACCATAAAGATTACTACCACTCAAACTCAGGAAGGTAGAAAGGGGGATCGGTAAGGAGGGGCTAATCAGAGGGGTTGGTGTTGCCACCCATAGTTGTCTTATAGACATGGGTTGTGGAGGAGGATGAAGGGTGCGGATAGGTTAACATTGGTGAGATCCTGTTGTTCTTCCAGAAGATTTATATTCGTAAACATCCGAACATAATTCATGTCAATCAAATGTGGTGACAAGCCCGGAGAGGGCAGGTATGTATGCAAGAAATGTGGAAAGTCGATCACCCTTGCAAGCAAGGACGAGGCAATCTATCCCTGCCCGCTCTGCCAATTCTGCGAATATCGGCAGGGTTGATCCAGGCGTAATGTATCAGAACCAAAATCATTTTTATCTCCGATCCAATCCGGTAGAGCTGTATCCTGCAGATAGAAGGCAGAGAGATCAGCGATATGAATTATACCACTGCTCATATTCCTTGTGATCTGCAAAACAGTGGAGGATATACAGGGTATCTTCATGAATCTCATATATAATCCGTGCCTGCCGCGTCACCTTCTCAACATGAGAGGGGATGCCATACCTCAAATGACGGCGGGGAGGCATGGATTGTATCTTTTCAAAATGCGAAAGGAAGAGATGCTGAAGATCGTTTGGTAACCTTTCAAACTCTTTCCGTGCAGCATCAAGGAAGAGGATCTCCATTCGATCACTTCGTAATGAGCCGTCTCACCTCATCCAGAGAGGTGAGAGGAGTTTTTCCAGCCAGAACCTCACCCATCTCTATGGAGACCCCTCTGTGAACCAGCATCAACTCTTCCTCTTCAATCATCCTTTCGTATGCGAGTATAGCCTGACGAATAACCTCCGTCTGATTCCCTGCATATCCCTTATCGATGATCCTCCGGATTGCCTCTTCATATGGTCTTCCAATATTAATGTTCATAGAGATCACCCCTGAGCACATAATAAATGTACATTCAATAATAGATTAATTGATCATTAACCGATTGAGAGAAAGATCAGATATACATTCTGGCACGGCTACCCCTCACAACCCACATAATACACCCAGACACCCCAAGGCCAACCAGGCTTGCCCATAAGGGCAATAGCAAAACAAACGCACCCACCCCCCCGGTAGCAATCGCCACCATCACAACAGAGAGACCAAGGAGCCGGGCAGCCTGCACCCGGCCCCGATCAAGCGGCTCTTTAGTCCGATCACCCACAGACAGAGTCTGATCCTTCCTGAAGAGGACTGAACTGAATAAGAGAGGAGCTGCAAGCATCCAGATGAGGAGCCATGATGAGACCGGGAGAGGGAGGGGTGGCAGGGTGATCCCAAAGAACGCTGCATATGCAACCAACCCGATAAGCAGAACTGCAGCAAACCATATCTGATGGAAATCTGGTTCTTTCAGCCGTAAATCAAGGATAAAGGCAGCTAACGCTGCGGGACCTGCCAGCCAGAAACCCCCGGAAACCAGCCATCCGGCAAGAAGGAGCAGAGCAGCTGAATCAAGGGACCCGGCCGGCTGCCCGGTCGTCCGGTTCACTATCCGGAGAAGGAGCAGCACGAAGAGTGAGGTCAGAAAACCTGGCTCTTGAGCAATGAGAAGGAGAGGGATACAGATCAGAGCAGGCAGAAACGCAGCATACTCTGAGTCGGGGTCAAGCTCCCGGGAGATCGCCCATGCAAAGAAGATGGCAATACCGGCAATAAACCCCTGATGAATGGCGGGAAACAGGGTTTCACCCAGATAAAGAGACGAACCTGCAGCCCCTGTCGAGACGAGGAGTGTCATGATGATGATTGCCCGGTTCGTCGGGTACATTGGATCAATGGGGCGTGCGAGGGTCGTCAACTGGTGCATGGTATCCTCTCTTCTATTCAGATGAACTCACGGTGAGCTTCGGGGGAAGAAATAGCCTTCCCACGGAAATAAGGGATGCAAAAACATTTCAGCCATCACAACATCCATTCCCCTGACGAAAATATTCTCTACGAGAGCCGGTTTTCACACCAAGAACACTTATAACCATTAATGCCGTACAAAGAGAAAGGGCTTGGTGAACAGCCCATAGAGAACAGGAGGAATTTTATGCCTGAATTTGCAAATCCATTCGCAGGAAATAATATCAACCGAAAGATCTCCCATGATGAGCTCATCCGCACCATCCGCTACAGCATGGCAGCCGAGTTTGAGGCTATCCAGCTGTATATGCAGATCGCAGATGCAACCGATAACCCTCTTGCAAAAGAGGTCTTAACCGACATCGCAGACGAAGAGAAGGTCCATGCAGGTGAATTATACCGGCTCCTGATGGAACTCGATCCAAAAGAGGGAGAGTTCTATGCAGAAGGTGTAAAAGAGGTTGAGGAAGAGATTGAAAAGTTAAAAGCGAAGAAATAATTCGCTTAATATCTTTTTTCGTTATTCAGGAATGCAGGAGAGATTGTTTTCTTAATCCCGTATCCCGCCTGAAACCGTGATCGTCTTCTCGATGATCGGGATATCCACACCGGCTTCCTCAAGTGCCCGCTCAACCACATACCGGACACCGGAACAACAGGGCACCTCCATATGGGCGACGGTGATCGTTTTGATCTTATGCAGGGTGAAGATCTCAACCAGAATCTGGATATATCCTTCAATATCAGAATCCAGTTTCGGGCAGAAGTTCACCAGCACACGGTTTTTCAGGAGATCGGCATGGAAATTCCCGTATGCAAACGGGACGCAGTCTGAGGAGACGAGGAGATCCGCATCATCGAAACAGGGTGCTGCGGGATTGATGAGCCGGAGCTGAACCGGCCACTGCCTGAGTTCAGATGGTGCCGGGGCACCAGCTCCCTTCACGTCATCCCGGATGATGGTGTGCGGAGCCGTTCCCGGACAGTCCGGGTGGGTGCAGGGGGACTCTGTCGGTCCTTTCTCCTGGTAGGGCACCGGAATATCATGCTCCTGGAGGAAGGCAACAGCCCGTTCATAGAGATCCATCCGGTCATGCTTGTCAAGATGTTCAAGATGTGCCCTGATGACAGCATCACCCTTGGAAACGATCGTCCGCATCACCTCCCATTCATCATACGGCTCAGCTTCGCGTTCGATAACCGAGATTGCCCCTTCCGGACAGGTGCCGATACAGGCGCCAAGGCCATCGCAGTAGAGATCGCTGACCAGCCGGGCTTTTCCGTCGATGATCTGAAGTGCTCCCTCAGGGCAGTCGGGGATGCATTCCCCACACCCGGTGCAGAGATCCTCATTAATCCTGATGATCTGTCTTTTCATGTTTTTTCCTCCTATAAGATGCAATCCTTACAATCCTGCTCGCCACAGGGAAGGTTATCTATTTTCCATTTGAGTGCCCAGCGCTTAATATCTCTGATCACGCCAACTACCTTGATCTGATCAACAAAGCTCGAGCCATGCGTGATGCCCTGCCTCCAGCAGGAGATATCTCGAAAAATTACCGGGAAGGAGGAGGGGTGAGGGGTTTACAAAGAGAGTGTTTCATCCATGCTCCCGCTCCGAAATCCGGCCAGATCGAGCGTGGCATATAATAACCCAAGCTCTCTGACTGCTGATACAATCTCATCACGACCCGCAAGTGCCAGCCCAAACTCCTCCGGAGGCACTTCGATTCTGGCAATATCTCCATGGATTCTGAATCGAAACCGGGAGAGTCCCAAGCCCCTCAGGATCTCTTCTCCCATTTCTATGATGCGCAGTTTCTCATATGTGACCGGTTCCCCATAGGGGATCCGGGTCGCAAGGCAGGCATCTGAGGGCTTGTCCCGGAAAGAATACCCGCATTCACGAGCCATCTCACGGATCTCCGGTTTACCAATTTCAGCCTCGATAAAAGGATGGATGATCCCCTCCTCATCACTCACAGCAAGGCCGGGCCGAAATTCCCCGAGATCAGAAGTGTTCGCGCCATCAATGATCACGGCACCTTCCCCGATCTCTTTCAGGATACTGGATTGCGCACGTTTGCAGACTGCACACCGATCAACAGGGTTCTCACAGAATCGCTCATCATCAAGAATAGGAAAAGGAACCACCTCGCAGTCGATTCCAAGTTCTTCTGCGATCCTGAGAGCCTCATCCACTGCCCGGCGGGGCATGAGGGGTGAGTCGAGGAGTATATACCGGGCCTTTCCATCAGGGTTGCTGGAGACAACCGCAGCAAGGAGTGAACTATCAACTCCCCCGGAATAGGCAACGATCAATGGTCCAAGATCCCCAAGAATCTTCACGACCCGTTTGAATTGATCATTCATCTCTTCAGATCCCCTCCTAAGCTCACAAGTACCTGCATATAAGGCATCGAAAGAGAATAAGTATATGGAGATGATCTGAATTGATGATCACGATCAAAGCATTTGCACGTTTCAGGGAGGTACTCGGATCAGAGACCACCAGGGAAGTGGCTGAGGGAACAACACTCGCGGCACTGCTTCAGGAGATCGCCCGGAAAAACCCGAAGATGAAGGCATCCCTGTATGATGATGACGGCACCCTTCGCCGCTATATCATCGTGATGCAGAACAAAAAGCGGGTGAACCACAGTGAGATTGAGTCAGTCATCCTCAATGACGGCGATGAGATTGCACTCTATCCACCAGTTGCCGGAGGCTGAAGAGAATGGTTGTTACAGTTACCCAGGAAGACTTTGATATCAACAGGCTGATCGAGGAGAGAAAAGCCTCTGATATGGGCGGCTTCGTCTCGTTCATCGGGATTGTCCGGGATGACGGGATCGAGCGGATCGAGCTTGAGGCACACCAGGAGGTCGCCGTGGAGGAACTCGAAGCGATCCGTGACGAGGCATTCGCGAAGTTTCCGATCAAATCCGTTGATATAATCCACCGGATCGGCGACCTTGATATCGGCGACAACATCGTTTTAATTCTGGTCGGGGCAGGCCACAGGCGGGAAGCATTTGAGGGATGCGAATACATCATCGACCGGCTGAAGGAACGTGTCCCGATCTGGAAGAAGGAGTATACGCCGGACGGGGAACGGTGGGTGCACGGAGAGCACCATTAAACTTCTTTAATCCTCTTCACCAGAGTGTTCCGTCTGCCATCTCTGCATATTCGCATTCCTCGCAGATCCGTCCCCGGGCATCCCACTCACGATCGGTATAGGGTCCAAGAGAACCCTTCCCGCAGTAATCACAGGTGCGATAGCGGCGGGGCGAGGTCCCACC
>NZ_JARVGN010000073.1 GCF_029762515.1 Methanocalculus sp.
TGACTCGATATCTTCGACGGTTCGTACAATTAACTCTTCTGCAAGCTCTATTTCAGGATTGATCCGGCTCTGATCAGGAACCGGCCACTCTGCATAGGAGACCAGCCCCTCATGCCCCATCTCACGCCAGAGCGATTCGCAGGTGAAGGGGATCACCGGTGCAAGCAGCCTGATCCAGGCATCAGCGACATCACGGAGCACTGTGCCACCGGTTGAACCGGCAGGAAGCCGCCTACGGTACCATTTCAGATCCGACTCGATCCCAAAGTATGCCTCCTGAAGCGCCTGCCGGGTCTGGAAGAGTTCGAGTGCCTCGGTCATGCGGGCGATCCTGCGCTGGAGACGGGAGGAGAGCCATGCATCGACATCATAAGTGCCATTTGCATCCTTTGACTCTGCAACATAGGCAATGAACCGTTCAATCTGTTTTCGTATGGATGATACGAGTTCATTTCTCCAGTCAAAATCCTGCCAGGGCTCGGCTGAACCGACCAGGAACATACGAACCGTGTCAGCGCCAAACTCCTCTGCGGCATCTTCCAGGAGGAATACATTTCCTTTGGAGGATGACATCTTTGCTCCATCCAGAAGCCCCATCCCAAAGACGACCATACCCTGTGGCTGGAGTTCATCGGGGAAGATGGCACGGTGATGGAAGAGCTGGAAGGTGAGGTGGTTTGAGATGAGATCTTTTGCCGAGAAGCGGTAGTTGTAGGGGTACCAGTAGAGGAACTCGGATCTCAGTTCATCAAGGATCGATCTGTCAACACCTTTGGGCTCTCCTCTGCCCAGGAAGATGTAATCGAATACCTCCGGGGTGAGGGACGCGGCAGGAATCCCGCTGATCCGGTGGGCAATCGTATAATATGCCATGTAGACGGTTGAATCCGAGAGCGGTTCAAAGAGCCATTTCGGATCCCAGGGAACCCGCGTGCCAAGCCCGACACGCCGGGTGCATGCCCAGTCCTTCAGCCAGTCGACAGTACGGTCAAACTCTGCCCGCACCTCGGGTGGAACAAGTGTGATCTTCTCGATCTGGTCATGCACCTGCTGTTTCCAGACAGGATCGCTATAGGCAAGGAACCACTGATCATCAAGGATCCTGACAAAGGCACGGCTTCCGCACCGGCAGACAACCGGTTGCTGATCGAAGTCATAGAACCAGATCGAGCCATAATCCGCCTCCATGATAGCGCCAACATCCTCACGTGCAACACGAACAGGTTTTCCTTCATGCTCCCCGCATCGTGCAAGGAGTTTTCCACGTGAGAACTCGGCAGAATAGACCTCCTGGGTCACCTCGTCCATCTTCGGATCGAACTGATCGACGATCCCATGCCGGATCACCGCCTCTTTCGCCGGGATTGCGCCATATCCATCAACCTGTATCAGCGATACCGGTTCGATATCGGTGTACTCTCCCTTCTTCTGAAGATCGGAGAGGGCGATATAGTCAAAAGGTGCATGTGCCGGAACACTCATCACGATGCCGGATCCCATATCCGGATCCACAAATCCTGCCGGAAGTATACGAACACGTCCACAGAGGGGATGGGAGACGAATGAGCCGATGAGATCAGCGCCATTCACCTCGCCGACAATTGACACCTGATGTTTCTGGAGTGCAAGCTTATCTGCTGCCTCCTGTGAGAGGAGCCAGACTGTGCCATCGACATCCGCCTTTACATAATCGACATCCGGGTTGATCCAGAGATTGGTCACCCCGTAGATCGTCTCGGGGCGGAGTGTTGCACAGGGGATCAAAAAGCCATCAGATTCAAAATTGACGAAGATGAATTTGACAATCTCCGCCTTATCCCCTTCGAGGAGATCGTGATCGCCGACCGGATTATCGCACTGCGGACAGTATTTAACGGGATGTTCCCCCCTGACAACCCTGCCCTGTCCATTGAGGTGATGGTACTGCCATTCGATGAATTTTGAGTACTGGGGAAGGATTGTGGTAAACCTCCGGCGCCAGTCGATCGAGAGGCCGAGTCTCCGCATCACCCGCTCGTATTCATTTGAAAAATGATCGACGATTGCAAGGGGATCGGAGAACCTGTCAATGACATCCTGAGGCACTTTATAGAGATCCCGGTACAATGAAAGAGTCTTTTCATCTCCCCGTGCAATCCGTTTTGAGATCCCGATAACAGGCGATCCCGTCACATGGAATGCCATTGGATAGAGAACCTGCCGCCCTCTCATCCTCCAGAATCTGGCAATAACATCCGGCACAATATAGGTTCTGCCATGGCCGACATGCATCGCTCCACTCGGATACGGATATGCGACATTGATATAACATTTCTCTTTTGATGATGGATCGGAATGGAATGCATTCTTCCATTCTTCTTCAACATCCGCTTCAGACAGCTTCAGTTCAGAATCACCCACAATAAAACTCCCCTCAAACACTAAACCCGGTTACTCCACCGGACGAACCGTGATCTTCTCACCCTCGGCATCCCGCCTGAGCATCTCCTGGGCAATGGAATTGTTTCTGGCAAGAAGAATCTCCCCGCTCTCCTCGACAGTGCCGGTAAAGAGGTATTCCTTACCTGAGAAGACGTCAACGATCTTGCTTGCATGTTCGGGGCAGGCGAGGATCAGGAATTTCTTATCTGTTCTGATCGCCACCCCGCCCGTGGCCGGAGACTGCACGGTTGGCTCTTCAATGGTTTCTGCCGGGTGGGTTGAATCCAGCTCGGTTCGCGAGCGGATGTCAATGCCAACACCGACCTTATTCACAATTGAAGCGATATTCTTACCACCTTTTCCAATAGCAGCCGGGATATCACGATCTTCAATATAGACAGATGCTTTACTGTCAGAGATCATCCTGACATCCACAGAACCCTCGGTGAACCTGCCGATCTCTCTCTGGATCTCCTTTTCAATCGCCTGCCACGGACTTGAGGAAGGAGTGTCAGGCTCGGGTTCCACATGTGCAGGGATATCGGTTTTTCCTGTATTCCGGGATTTTGGTGTCTGGAGAGATAAATCCTGGCTGTGCAACGGGTACACTATCGTCTCGCCGCCATACCGGAATATCTCGACCACCACAAGGCCGGTCTCACTATCTGCCACCTTGACAACCGGGGACGGAGTTACTTCCATTCCCTGTCCTGAAAGTGCGATTGGGCGATCGATTGAGAGCGTGAGCGAATAGACCCGTTCAATCTCACCCTCGGAGACGAAGATGATCGAGGGGATCACCTGGGGGAGAATACAGACATCAATCCGTGAGAGGAGACGCTGGAGTGCATCCTGAACTTTGTGTGCATGAAGAACCCCGACCATTCCGATCCCGGAGAGATGGAGATCCGCATAGATCTGGAAATCCTCAGGCTTCCGTATCTCATCAAAGATAACAAAATCAGGCCTGACAAGACTGAGAAGTTCTGCGGTTTGGGCCATATTCCCGTCAAGCGCTGTGTACTGGGTGATATGATCCGGCACCTGAAGATCACGCGGGGTCTCCATTGTCTTCACAACATAGTTGCAATCTGCAAGGAAGATGGCGATGCTCTGGGCAAGTGTCGATTTACCTGATCCGGGCGGGCCGACGATGAGTGTTCCCGACCGCTCGCTGATGATCGACTGTTTGATCTCATCAGACTTGCTGTAATCCTCAAGTGAGACATCCGCAATCGGACGGATGACAGTGATCTCCATCCCGTCTGAGAACGGGCGGCGGGTGATTGCGATCCGAAGCGATCCGATCTGGACGACCGTCACTCCCTTCTTCTCGATCTCAATAAACCCGTCCGGGTGGCGCTTGGCACGTTCAAGGATCTCCTGTGCAAGCTTACGCAGCTCATACTCGGTCATCGGGGAGTCGCGAATCTGCTCGATCCTCATCTCCTTCAGGCGGCCTTTCTTGGCATATGGAGCTACCCGTTCCTTGAGATAGATTGCCACGGTATTTTCATCAAAGAAGTGATCGATACCAAGCGGCGTGAAGTTCTCCTGTTGCGCCTTCATGAAGATGACAGGGATTCCCTTTGCCCGTGCAACCTCGGCCTGGACGATATCGGAGGTCATAAAGGATGCATCATATTCGATTGCGGCATTCCGGATCATCGAATCGATCTCACCGCCGCTTGCCAGTTTCACCTGTTCAAGCCGGGGCCGCTCGCCCACAAATTTGAGCTCGATTAATCCTTCATCCCGCATGCGGCAGAGTTCCTGGATCTCAGTCAGTCCGGAGAACCCAATCTCCCGCCCATGGTTTGCCTGTGCCTCAAGTTCCGCAAAAACAGCTTCAGGAATGATTATTGTTGCGCCTTTGCATTCGCCGTTCTGTATCATTGAGGTAATGCGCCCATCAATGACAACGCTCGTATCAGGTACCAGTTTCATAAAAATTCTACCATTGTAAACTCTTGATTATGGTTATCGGAGTGAGAATATGCTGATCATTCCCATGAACGGCAATAATCAGCCATTTTTTTATTATATCGCCCCAATAGGTTCCATTATTCATATACGTTCCGATATGGAAGATCCCGGATCACCGCTCTTATCGTATACGCCTGACCCGGGATCCACGTCAGACTCTGCTATTCTATTTTCTCTACACCATAACGTAAGAGATACTAGGATATAAATATCATGCGACTTCGGCCAGAGAGGAAAAGAAGCGGATATTAACCGGATGATAGAGAGAGAAAACCGATACTGTTTTTGTTCAAATGCGCCTCTCCAGGCGGCCGCCCCGGAAAACAGACCTTCCAAAAAAACGGGGGTTGCCAGAGAGAAGAATTATTTGTATATCGTCTCCGGGTCAACCATACGATCGAAGAGAACGTCTCCATCAAGCGTCCTGAAGAAGCATGATCGATACCCGAGGTGGCAGGCAGCACCGGATTGTGAGACAAGGTAGAGAAGAGTGTCTGCATCACAGTCAGTCCTGATCCCAAGGACATGCTGGAGATGGCCGCTCTCCTCGCCCTTCTTCCATATCTTCTTCCTGCTTCTGCTGTAATAGTGGGCATAGCCGGTCTGTTGTGTGAGGGAGACAGCTTCTTCATCTGCCCAGGCAACCATCAGCACCTCACGTGTCTCTGCATCCTGTACAACAACCGGAATGAGCCCGTTCTGATAATCTAATTCGATCATACCAATCAGACCCCCATAAGCGCCATCATCAGTGTAAAGAGTATATCACCGATGAGGCATGAAACGATCAGCCCGGCGGTTATCGGAATGAAGAACGGAACACCATAGGATATCCAGACAGAACCAGCTTGTGTATACAATGCAAGCTCTTTCCGGAATTCATCTGGCTGCTCCCGGAGGTCACGCGTATACACACGGTCATCCCGTGCCATCCTGCTGATCGCCTCTGCAAATGGGATGAAACGGCGCTTTAAACCATCTGTTGTCTCTTCAAAATCCTCAATTACAAAGCCAAAGACCGAACGGATATTCTCAGATTGAACCGGGAAACCGATGAACATGTACAGGAGCGGAGCCCTGTTCCCTTTCGCCAGATTGTAGATGAAGAGAAAAACCGGAATGAATAGATTCAGGATGAGGGCATTTGCGAGGACACTGAAGGCAAAGATTGGAACTGGCGGATACCCAAGGAGCGGTTCAAATGGAAAGAGAGGTATCAGGAGAGCGATAAAAATAAGACCCCAGGCATCTGCACCACCGAAGAGGCCAAAATATGCAATCGCATACATTACCCCTGAGAAGACGAGAGTCGTCAGGGCAATGATCAAAAACCAGTGTAGATCTCCAAGCAAGAGGAGATAATAGACATACCCTGTGAACGGGAGAGAGAGGAGGAGCATCGGATACCATGTCCGAAACGGTACCCTGCGATCGCGGATATCCAGAAAGGATCCATAGAGAAATGTCAATGCCACCAGAAGAAAGGGGATGGCCAGGTACGATATCATAAATGAACTATTCTGGTTGATAGATTATATATGGCATGGCATAGATTCTCTGGTACTCTGCGTATGATCACGTGCGATTCATAATAGAGGGTCAGAAAGGAGAACCCCGGGAGTGCAGGAGAAACAGAGATGCCCGATACAGATGAGTCACAAAAGAGATCAGGAACACTTGCAGACTGCATTTTGAATGCTGTACAGTGGCATTTTTCCGGCACGATCTCCTGCATGGAGGTTGACGGGGTGCGGGCACAGGTCATCTTCATCTCAGGGGAACCCGCAGGTGCTGAATATGCTGATGGCGCAGGAACGATCTATGGAGATATTGCGGTGCTCAGGCTTCCGACAAAACCAATCTACACAATATCCCCTCTACCGGTAGCAGAAGCAGAAGGTCTCGCCAGCTGTGCGCGCATCTATCACCCTGAACGGTTATTTGCACACGCAACAGTGAAGAAGAGGAGGGAAGCCAGATCGCCTGCAGAAACCTCCGGAGTCGGCAGGCTTACGATCAGGGTGGCATCTGGCCAGAGAAGACCTGTACCCCTCAGGATCGAGCTCTGGAGCGAAGGGCGCATATGCGGAACAGATACGCTCGATCAGAATGGAAAGGCATCATTTCGGCTTCTGGAGGGGGAGTACGAATGCCGGTTGCGAGAGGGTATCAGGTTGATTGGCAAAAAGACCTTCAGATATCCGGGTGGCGATATGGAGATTACAATACCAGTTGATGGAGCTGCATGATGAAGAGGCGGATACGGGACCGGTTCTTCTCATTCATCAAACGGAAAAAGAAAACGGAAGTAGAGGCAGGACCGGCAGAGAGAGAAATCGATCAGGCTGTGCCCGGATGGTTACTGCCGGTGACTCCGGAGAGTGGGGAGGAAGAGACAGGCAGAAGACCGGAATGGGGCGGTAGTCCGGACGAGGGCTCTGATCCCCTCAGAGAGATGGGGAAACAATGGGATCAGAGGACGAGAAGAGATCAGTATGGTGCAACAGAGCCATCCCATGCAACGGAAACTGAGGATGATACACGCCACGGCACCATACAGGAAGAGACAGATGGGGAGGAACAGATCAGAGAAGAGGAGATGGGCAGAGAAAGGAGCACTATCTTCTCTTTCCTGAAGAAGAGGCAGAAACCTGAAGAGATGGGTGAACAGCAGGATACCGGGGATGATCTTGAAGACCTTGTTGAAGAACTGATCGCGGCAACTCATGAGGACGACATGAGCCACCCGATAGCCGGGGAGGAAACCTCCCCGATCTCAGAAGAGAAAACACCACCTCCATGGCCAGTACCTGATTCGCGTCCGGGGGAGAAGGGTGGCGCAGGCGATCCGGAAACCGGAGATATTCGTCATAAGCCACCTCATC
>NZ_JARVGN010000074.1 GCF_029762515.1 Methanocalculus sp.
AGTGTTTCAACCGCAGTATTCTGTCGTGAAATCGATGCAGCAAGTTCCTCTTCTTCCTGCCGGAGTCCGGCAAGCCGCTCACGGAGTTCCACCATATCCCGATCGACGGCGGCACCAAACCCTTTAATATCACGTTTCACCGAGCCGCCGGTCATCGCCCCGGTGCGTTCGAGGAGATCACCCTCAAGGGTGACCATCCGGTGCCTGCCGAGAAGCTTTCGTGCATGCTCCATCGTATCAACGACGATCGAGGTTCCAAAGACGAGGGAGAATGCCCGTTCATATGCGGGATCGAATTCGATCAGCCGGATTGCATAGTCGATGACACCATCACCTGAAAGCGGGGGAAGCGGGGGCGGCACCCTCAGTTTTGAAAGAGGAAGGAACGTTGCCCTTCCGAGGCGCTGCTCCTTGAGGAACCGGATCGCATCGGCTGCAATGGAGTCGTCCTGGCAGACAACATGGTTGAGCCTCCCTCCGGCAGCAATATTGAGTGCGGTTGAATATTCGGGGGGTGCTTTTCCAAGGTGTGCGATAGTCCCGTGCACCCCGTCCATCCCGAGGACCGCCTCAACAGCACGGCCCCCTGCCTCACCATGCGCCTGCTGCCGTGCTTCCAGCTGCATCAGTTTCTGTTCAAGCGATCTGATCTCAGCCCGAACCTCTTCATACGAGCCCCGAAGAGTCATCGCTTTCTTCTCGACAGCAGAAAGTTGCTGATCGTGGACCTTCTGAACGGAACGGATCTGCCCGAGATCGGCTGATGCCTCCCTGATCTCCCGTTCCTTTTCGCTCCGTTCATCGCGTGCTGCCTGAAGCCTTGGAGCAAGCCGCTCACGTTCCGAGACCCTTATCCTGCTCCTTTCAATAACCGTATCTTTTTCAGAGAGGAGACGGGAGCGCTCTGCTTTTCGTTCTTCAAGCTGTTGCATACAGGAGAAGATCTCGACCTGTGCACCCTCGGAATCCTTGCTTGCGGCCCTCAGTTCAGTCTCAGCCTTCTCCATCTTCGTTTTCAGGGTTGAAAGCTCCATTCCGAGGTTTGCCCGGTCGATTGAGAGATTCCTGATACTCTCGGTCCTCTCCTTTACTGTTGCCTCCGAACGCCTGATATCTGCAAACTTGCGGTTTATTGCCTCAAGGTTTGTTTCACGATCGCGGGTATTTCGCTGGATCCCCTGTTCGGAAGTCCGTATAGCACCTTTTGACTCTTCAATCTGCGAGAGGAGACGGAGATATTCAGGTCCGCTCTTCTGGCGGATCTCCTCATCGATTCCCTTCATCTCGTCGCGGAGAAACGCCTTTTCATGCTCGTCATGGGCGATATCATCATTTATTCTGGAGAGAGCACGATCGGTATCAGCAATCATCCCTGTGATCTCTATCTCTTCCCGCTTCTTCTCACGAAGTTTCACGACGTTTCTCTTTGCAATGAAGGAATCCAGCTCATCCTGAAGGCGGCGGAATGCAAGCGCCGCTTCCCGCTCGACTTTAAGCAGTTCCTGCCGCTCGATGAGTTCGTGGAGAAGGATCTCTTCCCGCTCGATCCTCCATCTCACCACTTCAAGCTCGGCCATCGACTGCTCGCGCTTCTGATCGAATTCAGAGACCCCGGCGATCTCATCAACGATCTTTCTCCGCTCGATATCCGACATCTCCATGATCCGGGCAACATCACCCTGCATCACGATATTGTAGCCCTGGGGTTTGATCCCATGTCCGGCAAGGAAAGAGAGGACATCACCCTGTTTGCAGAGCCGTCCATTTAAGTAATTATATGAATAATAGCCGTTTGCGGTCCGCTTGATACGGCGCGTTATCCGGGTACCATCTGAAAAACTGACATGCACCTCGGCGGTATTTTTATTTGAGCCGGTATTGATGAGATCGGTCAGCCGTTCAGCTCGGAGTCCACGGGCCGATGTGATCCCAAGCGCAAAAAGAATACTGTCTAAGATGTTGCTCTTCCCCGAACCATTCGGCCCGGAGACGACTGTAAAACCCGTTTCAAGGGGGATTTTCGTCTTTCGTCCGAATGATTTGAAGTTGTCGATCTCAAGCAGGGTTATGTGCAAACGATCATACCTTCAATATCGGTTATTTTTTCCGCTGGATCGTCCTTGGAGAGGTATCATCTTCCTTCTCTTTTTTTGAGATCGTCACTCCGCTCTTCGGATCGACATCGGGGGCCTCATAGATCTTGCTTTCAATCTTACCCTTCTTCATTCTGGTTGCAGGAGCATAGCCACTGCTCGCCACAATGTAGTCATTCCGGTTTCGCTTCTCAGGCCTGAGAGTGCCATCCGGCTGCATGATCAGTTCCATATCCGATGTATCCACCGGAGGTTCTGCCTCAGGACCCGGAGTTGCCAGCGGTGGTGGTGGCGGGGCTTGCCGCTCACGGACCCGGACCGGCTCCTCTTCAGGAACAATCCTCGATCGGGAACGCGGTTCTTTCCGAAGCGGAGCTTCTGAAGCGGTATCGCCGCCACGCATCTCCTGATCCTCAAGATTCCGGGTTAGTTTCCGTGTGACTGATTTGAGATCCAGCATCTCAGCAGTCACTCCTTTGAGCAGGGCATCCAGCTCATGGACCTTCCGCTCGAGTGCGGTGATCCTCTCATCCTCATCTGCTGTGGCGGTATGTACCGGTTCTTCCTCGCGCTTCACCATCTTCAACTCCCGTTCCTTCTCTTCCAGCTCATGTTCAAGAAACTTCATACGTGCATCCATTTCCCGCGCACTCCCCCTCTTCTGTACGATCTGACTCACTGATGATAATGGTTTGCCTCACTGATTACAAGAAAGGATATTACCTTTTTACCGCCATTTCTATTTATATGTCATTCCTTCAACGCGACGATCCAGAGGTCGCCGGTATTATCGAAAAAGAACACCATAGGCAGGTCTTCGGGCTTGAACTGATCGCATCTGAGAACGTGGTAAGCCGGGCTGTCATGGAGGCAACCGGTTCAATTATGTGCAATAAATATGCCGAGGGGTATCCGGGCAAGCGCTACTATGGCGGATGCGAGTTCCATGACGAGGTCGAGAACCTTGCACGCGACCGCCTCTGTGAGCTCTTTTCTGCAGAACATGCAAATGTCCAGCCTCATTCCGGGAGCCAGGCAAACCAGGCAGTATACTTTGCAACCATCCAACCGGGCGACGTGATCATGAGCCAGAGCCTGACCCAGGGCGGCCACCTTTCCCATGGCTCACCCGTCAATATCAGCGGAAAGCTGTATGAGGTACATAGTTATGGTGTTGATTATGAGAGTGAGACACTTGACTTTGGTGCAATCGCCGAGATGGCACGGAAGACAAAACCGAAGATGATCGTCTGTGGCGCATCCGCCTACCCACGCGAGATAGACTTCAAGGCATTTGGTGAGATTGCCGATGAAGTCGGCGCGATCTGCATGGCTGATATCGCTCACATAGCAGGCCTTGTTGCAGCCGGCATTCACAACTCCCCAATCGATGTCTGCCACTATACCACAACAACCACCCATAAGACGCTCCGCGGTCCCCGCGGTGGTGCGATCCTCTGCAAAAAAGAGGATGGGCCGGGAATCGATAAGTCAGTCTTCCCCGGCATGCAGGGCGGTCCGCTGATGCATATCATCGCCGCAAAAGCCGTCTGTTTCAAGGAGGCACTCCAGCCTTCATACAAGGAGTATGCAAAACAGGTCGTAAAGAACGCCCGTGTACTCGCAGAGGCGCTTGCCGACAATAATCTCAGGCTCTGCTCCGGGGGAACCGATAACCACCTCGTCCTCCTCGATCTCTCAGACCACGGGATCACCGGCCTTGAAGCTGAAAATGCACTTGGGGAAGCAGGAATCACCGTGAATAAGAATACCATACCACGCGAGAAGAGAAGTCCGTTTGTCACATCAGGACTCCGGGTCGGAACCCCGACTGTCACCTCCCGCGGGATGAAAGAGGATGAGATGAAACAGATCGGCGACTGGATTGGCCGTGTCATAAACAATATCAATGATGCCAATACCATCAAAGCTGTGAGAGAAGAGGTTGTTGAATTCTCAGGCAGTTTCCCACTTTACCCTGATGCAGTATGATCCTTGATGGAAAGAAGACCTCGGAGAAGCGGCTGGCACTTCTGAGAGAGAAGATTGAGGAGTCAGGGCTATATCCCCGCCTTGCCACCGTTCTTGTCGGGGAGGATCCGGCCTCGCAGCTCTATGTAAAGATGAAACACAAGGCATGCGAACGGGTTGGCATCGGATCAATTGGCGTTGAACTTGATGCCGGGGCATCAACCCAGGATGTGCTGGATGCGGTACACCGCCTGAATCTTGATCCGATGATCAGCGGGATCCTGGTTCAGCTGCCGCTCCCAAAGCAGATCGATACCCATGCGGTAATCGAGGCGGTGGATCCCCTGAAAGATGTCGATGGCTTCCACCCGACAAACCTTGGGCGGCTCTTCTCCGGATCCCCCCGATTCTCCCCCTGCACCCCTCTTGGAGTGATGACGCTCCTCTCCGAATATGGAATCGATCCTGCCGGAAAGAATGCCGTTGTTATCGGACGGAGCATTGAGGTCGGCCGGCCGATGGCTGCGCTCCTGACAAATGCCGATGCAACCGTCACCATTGCCCATTCAAAGACAAAAGATCTGGCATCTATCACTCAGAGAGCAGAGATTCTGGTGGCTGCTGTCGGGCGGCCCCGTTTTGTCACCGCCGATATGGTCGGCTGGGGTGCTACCGTCATCGATATCGGGACAAATTATGATGAGAATGGAAAGCTCTGCGGCGATGTGGACTTTGCGATGGTGGAGGCAAAAGCAAAAGCGATCACACCGGTACCGGGTGGTGTCGGCCCGATGACAATCGCCACCCTGATGGAGAATACCTTCGCCGCGGAAACGATGAGGTCATGCGGACATTTTCTATAGGAAAAACCGGAATCGGCGGAAAAAATCCGGTCCGGCTGATGGGCGTCATCAATACAAGCCCCGAATCTTTTTTTTCAGGATCATTTGTTCCCCCTGGCAGGGTACTGGCAGCTGCAGAGCGGATGATTGAGGGTGGTGCAGATATCATCGATATCGGTGCACGGAGCACCGCACCAGGAAGCCGCGAGATTCCCGTCTCAGAAGAGTGTGAGCGGCTGAAACAATGTCTTTCAGAGCTTGAAGGGCTTGAGATTCCAATCTCGGTCGATACGATGCATGCCGAAGCCCTTCAGGTTGCCCTCAGGTATGATATCAACGCAATAAATGACATTCATGGACTTGCCGACGAGGGATATGCGATGATTGCCGCAGAGAGCGGCCTCCCGGTGATCGCAATGGCAGCCTTGAATGCACCCGGAGATGCACGCGGTACTGACGAAACGATGCGGACATTGGCTGTTGTCATTGAACGGTGCAGACAGCATGGAATCTGCGACCTGATCCTCGATCCGGGGGTTGGCCGCTGGGTACCGGAGCGCACCTTTGAGGATGACTGGGATATATGCCGCCGTTTCAGTGAGTTTGCGACATTTGGCAAACCCCTCCTCGGTGCGATATCACGGAAGAGTTTCATCGGCGATCTCCTGGGGAAGCCTGCCGAAGAGAGGCTTTCAGGGACTCTCGCCGCAACCGCCCTCCTGATCGATTCCGGAGCGGATATGATCAGAACCCATGATATCCGTGAAACAGCTGACCTGATTAAAGTCTGCGGGGAGATGAGGAGACGATGAGCATCTCCTTTTCTGTCTTTGGATGTAAAACGGGGCTGATACAGCCGGGAGACGATATTGTTGAGCGGATCCTGGGTTCAGTCGGTGAAGCTGGAGAGATTCACGACAACGATATCATCGTCATAGCAGAGTCTGCACTCGCAACAGCAGAAGGGCGTGTTATAACGCTTGACGATGTGATACCATCAGACGACGCCCTTCGATATGCAGAGCGCTATGCTATGGATCCACGGGTTGCCGAGGTGGTCATCTCCGAATCCGATGAGGTGATCGGCGGAATACCGGGATTTCTCCTCTGTTTAAAAGATGGGACACTTCTGCCAAATGCCGGAGTAGACGGATCAAATGCCCCGGATGGCACCATCATTCCCCTGCCCCTTGATCCGAATGCCTCGGCATACCGGATACGGAAGGAGATCTTTGAGAGAACGAAACGAAAAGTGGCGGTTCTCGTCATCGATTCAAGAACCCATGCAATGCGGCTTGGCGTATCGGGCGTTACCATCGGGTGTTCGGGTATGTCAGCTGTCGGCGACTGCCGGGGCACTAAGGATCTCTTTGGTCGGGAGCTCGAGGTGACCAGGCGTGCTGTCGGGGATTGTATTGCATCGGCAGCCGAGCTTTTGATGGGCGAGGCCGATGAATGCATCCCGGTTGTTCTTGTCCGTGGTCTTGATATTGGGATTGGAGAGGGCGAAGGGATCGAGACGATCGCCCCTGATGAATGCCTCTTTATGGGCGCTGTCAGAAATAGAGGTTGAAACAATCAGGTGCGGGAGGGATCGCCCCTTACCACCCCGACCCTGCCCTTCTCATGCATCACGGAAAAACCAAGCAATTCCAGGTACTCCCGTGCATGACCCTTTCCATGGATCAGCACCTCAACGAGATCCTCCTTCTCATCGATATCGGTCGAGAGGCGGAACGAGTCGATCACATCCACCGAAAAACCGCACTCTTCTGCCATTGCCAGGTGCTTCTGAAAACTCGACCCATAGTACCGGGCATGGAAACACTGCGGGCGTTTCAGAAAGATCACATTCGTCCCTCCCCCACGGCCGGGGACAATTGCCATATCTGCATCGGTTGAGAGCACCCGCTGGAGCGCTCTTGCGGTCACAAGCGGAAGATCAGCCATGATGATCAATGCCGGGCAGTGGAACTGCGGAAGCGCCCAATCAATCGCCTCGTTGAGCCCTTCATCCCTGACAGCAACCAGTGCACTCTCGCAGGCATAGGGGGAAGTCGAAAGGAGGGTTGCCGAGCACCCTGTCCGGTTCACGGCAGATATAACATCCTGAAGCATTGCATATGCAAACCCTTCACGCTCCTGCTGATCCATCACACACGAGAGCCGGGTCTTGGGGTTGATCGGCTTGAAGGGAATCAGGGCATGGAAGTACATTGATCAGGGTATAGCAATCAAGGATTAATACCAATCGATCCGGCTCTCATTCCCATTGGTGGAGATACCCCCGATGCGGAAGGGGAGTCACCCCGGAAAGAAT
>NZ_JARVGN010000075.1 GCF_029762515.1 Methanocalculus sp.
CGTCTGCAATCTCCGGTGTCATCCGCCAGAGATTAGACTGGAGTGCAAAATCGGGGTTAAGTTCGGAGAGCCCCTCTGCAAGGATCGGGAGTGCCTGACGGTAAAAATCCGCACCTGCAAGGAGCGGCTCCCCCCCGTGAAAGGTGAAGGTGACGGGATCGGTCCGGAAACTCTTCAGCCACCTGACGATATCGTGGATCGTCTTGATGGACATGACAGGCGATCCCTCCTCGGAACTCCAGCAGTAGGCACAGTTGCCCGGACACCCAAGGGTTGGTATGATCATCACGTGGAACGGATTTTTCATCGTATTTCAGTATCTGGTCATCCATACAGCTCCTTAATGCTATTCATTCATGCAGGGCAACCCTACCCGGAAAAACCGGATTGGGAATTCCTGAAATGACAAATAATGTCCCGAATGAGTTATCTGTGTAATATTTGGCGTTCTTTCATCAGGTTAAACTTATTGTCTGTCGGGTATATGTATCATCATGAGTCTCTCACTGATCATGCATCGAATTGACAGAGACAGTATCACAGAGTATCGTCTGCCCCTCTTCTCTCCTGACGATAGATGAAACCGGCAGGTGCTGCATGAGGGTCTGACTTGCGATCCACGATGCCGCGTATCCGGGTATGATCCACAACCTTCTCATTCACGATGAGTCGGGTGTATGTACAATCAGGCAGTTTCCCGGCTGGAAGTGAAGGAGTGATATGATGACACAAGTTATCGGGCAGAAGATGAGGCACCCAATGCAGGAGCGGATGCTCTCACTCTTCAGGAGGCAGCTCTCATGATTGCCATCCCTCCGTTCCTCATCTATATCATAGGTGCCGCCCTCCTCCCTCTCCTCCCGAAGAGGGTGCGGCATGAGTGGATGCTTTTTGTCACAATAGCCGGGCTTGCCGCAATCAGCCTTCAGGAATACGGGATGGTGGTTCCTGTCCTTCAGCTTCTCCCCGGAATAGAGCTCTCCCTCCTCTCGGTTGACGGCCTGTCACGGGTGGTTGGCTATATCTTTGCAGGAATCAGTGTCCTTGCCGTCATCTACTCGAGCCAGGAGGAGCGTATCTCCCACCAGATGGCATTACTGGTTCAGGTCGCATCAGGAATGGGTATCGTCTATGCAGGCGACTTCATCACCCTCTTCATCTTCTGGGAACTGCTCGCCCTCTCCTCACTTGCCCTCATCTGGCATGGATATGAGGGTTCACAGGGTGCCGGGTATCGGTATGCCCTGATGCATATCCTCGGAGGGGTCTTCCTCCTTGCAGCTATCGCCGTTCAGTTTGCTGAAACCGGTTCGCTTCAGATCGGCCTCGCCGCCCCTGGTACTGCTGCCCTCCTCTTCATTATCGGGATCGGAATGAATGCCGCGATCATCCCGCTCCATGCCTGGCTTCCCGAATCATATTCAAAGGCATCGATTGTGGGATCGGTCATCCTCTGCATCTTCACGACCAAGGCAGCGGTGTACCTGCTGGCACGTACCCTCCCCGGATCCGAGGCGGTGATGTACCTGGGAGCGATCATGGTCGTTTACGGTCTCGTCTTTGCGATCCTTCAGGATGATATGCGGATGCTCCTCTCCTACCATGTGATCAGCCAGGTCGGGTACATGGTCGCTGCTGTCGGTATCGGCACCACACTCGCCTTGAACGGGGGTATTGCCCATCTCTTCAACCATATCCTCTACAAGGCCCTCCTCTTCATGGTGGTGGGGGCGATCATCTACCAGACCGGCAGACACCGCCTCTCCGAACTCGGCGGACTCGGGAAGCAGATGCCGATCACTTTCTATGTCTCCCTGATAGCATCTGCTGCCATTGCAGGTGTACCGGGGTTCAATGGCTATGTCAGCAAGGAGATGATCGTCGGAGCGGCTGCTGAGAGCGGTCTTTTAACCCTTGAGTTGCTCCTTCTGATAGGGTCGATCGGTACCTTCCTCTCCTTTGTGAAACTGAACTACTATGCATTCATCAGGGAGAAGCTTGATCTAATTACACGTGACCCTCCGGTTCCGATGCTCATTGCAATGGTGATGACCGCATCTGCCTGCGTAATCTATGGTGTCTATCCCTGGATCCTCTTCTCGATCCTCCCTTATCCGGTCACCCATGATATCTTCAGCATCTCGCATATCCTTGAGATGATCCTCATCTTTGCTGCAGTGCTGCTGAACCTCTGGATCGTGAGGAGCATGATTCAAAAACCAACCTATATTCCCCCCGATATGATGGATCTCTATCGTGCCGGAGGGCGGGGTGTCCTCTACCTCTCCCATACCCTCCTCCCCAGTCTCCAGAACATCATCTCGGTTTCTCTTGACTGGTGTGTGGACGGGGCTTCATGGCTCTCAAAAAACCCGGTCATGGCAGTGGATATCCTTTCATATGTGATATCTGTACCCCTCTCATTCAATCCTGAAAGGCGGAGAGAGAAGGAGATCCGGCTCTCAATCCTGATCAATACATATCCTCAGGCAATTCCGCAGTCCACCAATGCCGGATATGGAATCTTCCTGGTGGCAGCAATCGCCTTTGCCTATTTTCTGATGGTTTTTCTCTTCTGACCCACTGAAGCGATCCTTTATTCTCCTCTGGTACTGAATTACTATTACCTATGATCGAGTCCTCCGGATGTGCAGAGCCCCTGAAACCCTATCGCGAGATACCGGGAAGAACACCTGGAGAAAAGTGCGAGACCATCGGGATTGTCCCCGGAAAGCTGATGCCGCTCTCTGAACTCAGGCAGATTCAGGAGCAGTGCAAAATTACCGTATTTCTCTTCTTTGACGAACGGATCGCCAGGCATTCGACCATGCAGAGCGATATCGATAACTATTCCCTGCTTCCCCCAAAGGCACGGCCGTATCTTGAACTTCATCAGTTCTACCGGGTAATCGAGGAAGAAGGGCTTGAACTCATCGATGGTGAGTCGGTCTCTGCTGAAATTCTGACTGTTGGCGAGCTGGAATGTCCATCATGCGGGGGCATTCGTTTTGACCCCTATATCCGGGCTCTCCTCCTCTCTGATGAATAAAACCTGCGATTGCTATGAGCAGGAACATGAGCATACAGGACCACATTATCACGCTTAAACAGGATGAAGCAGCACTTCTTGGGTATTCTGAAGATGAGCTGATCAGCATCATCCGTGATGTCGGATTCTCCTGTGACGGATGCGGGCGATGCTGCACCGCATCCTATAACGGCCATGTCTTCCTCCTTGACAGCGATCTCCCTTATATCCGAAATAATCACCCTGAAGCCCTCATTCCGGCGCCTGACTTTGAATATGGGGATCAGCATGGTATCCTGTATGTCTCGGGATATGCCCTGAGGGTTCATGAGGATGGGCGGTGTCTCTTTCTGGATGCAGGCAACCGGTGCGAAATCTATGAGAACCGGTTCTCGATCTGCCGCATCTACCCCTATATGCTTCACCGGGAACCTGATGCCAACGGGGTGGTGGAATGGCGGCAGATATCTGGTCTTGGAGAACACGGGGAATATCACAGTGAGATCACTGAAGAAGAGGCAACAACGATCGCTAACCAGGTCCTCTCCTATGAACTGGACTTTGTCCGGCAGCAGATCGGCTTCTGGGAAGCGATCTCCTTGTACTTCGACGAACAGAACCTCCGGCATGTCAGGAAGATCTATGATCAGGCACTCCGGCGGTTCCGGAAGGGTGAGCCGGTGCGGGTGATGGTCTATGCGGGAGGATCATTTGAAGAGCATATTGTAGGAATTGGGGAGTACCGCGGCTTCTCGTCCCCATAACACATTCAAACCATGGAAAGGGTATTTATAGGGGCATATCATTTCTTTATATATGTCACTTCCTTTCATTGAGACATTCAAGGGGATGATCACATCCCCCGGAGAAACGATCCGGAAGAGCAGTTCCGGGACGCTCACAGATTCAATCATCTACTTTTTGATTGTCATCTTCATCTACTCGGTACTGACAACTATAATTGAACAATTTATCGGCCCTGTCCTTCCGATCCCCTTATCACCAGGTGCGGATATCGCTATGATAATTTCCTTTATCATAGCACTCGTCATAATCGGGACGATAACACTGTTGATCGCCGGTGCCATCATCCATATCTGTGCGAAGATCCTCGGCGGAAAAGGCGATTATACCGCAACGGTGCGTGCCTTTGCACTTGCTGAGACACCTTCTGCGGCTATTGGGTGGATTCCCTTTATTGGCCTCCTTGCAGGTATCTGGGGCTTTATACTGATGGTAATGGGTATCCGCGATTACCATGGGATATCAACGATCCGGGCATTGATTGCAGTGCTCCTGCCGGTGTTCATCCTTGTCATCCTGGCAGTCCTCGGGCTCATGTTCTTCATGATCGATCCGACAAGCGTAACGGTGACTGAGATCCCATCAGTCACCTTCTAGATCCTCCTCCCTTTTTTCGATAGATACGCACAAATAATCCCAAAACAAGATTTTATGTATGCAGAGGCTTGAAGATCTCCTCGAACCCCTCCATGAAGGTGTCTGGGAGGTGGTGGTGCCAAAGAGCGGGGTTGCCTCTCCGCTCTCGGAGAACTGGGTTCTCTCCCGCATGAATATCCCCTCCCCCGGAACCCTTGCAAGCTACCGGTTCGGCCAGTACCACCTGCATGAGACTGCCACCGAATACCGGGTGCACCTTGACCGCTATGATCCAAAAGAGCATCCGGTTCTGCATCTTGCAGATGATGCGCCGCTCGTCCTGATGGTGATAGATACCATATCCGCTCTCCTGATCGATTCAAAAAAAGCTCTTGTGCGGGATACTTCAGAAGTGCTCTCGGAGCAGACAAAGGCCTGGAAGCTCGTTGCCTTCTGCGGCATCTTCATGCTCCTCTTTGGCATCCAGATACTTACTGAACCATTCATCACATTTGACAGCCTCACCCGGCTCATCATCCCTCTCCTCTTCCTGGCTCTTTCTTATCCTTTCCTGAGGTCTGCGTTTGTAATCAGGCCATTTCGACTGCGATCGATTGGGCGTTTTGTTATCGGGCTTGGGATTGCTCTCCTTGCTCTCAGCACATTCTTCTCTGAACCTGATGAACTTGCAGGAACCTTCCTTTTTGTCCTGGCGATATGGACCTTTGCGAGTGCCTGGATCTCACTGAAAAGGGTTTTAAGGGGGAAAAAAGCCGTGCCTGAGGGGTTCTGGCTGAGGCTTGCGGTTGGTATCCTCTCGCTTGCCGTTGCGTTCATGGCGATCATTGCACCGGAAGCAATCATCGCGATCCTGATGTATCTCCTGGCAGGGATTGCCCTCCTTATCGGCATCTACCTGATTGCAGAGGGGATGGCACTGAGAAAAAGGATGAGGGTTCCGGATCCCTCCCGAGAAGAGATCCTGGCATAATCTGTCTGGCTATACCGGCTTATAGGCGCCCCATTTCTCAAGGGCTCGTGCGAGCTCAGGTGCCTTTTGAGCCTTCTCTTCCAGTGAGAGGCCGTCCTGCCATGCCTCGATCGCCTGCATGGTAGCAGCTGCCCCGGCACGGGTGCCGTCCGGGTGGCCGTGAATGCCGCCTGATACGAGGAGCACGAGTTCTTCTCCATAGATGTCAAGGACATCGGGGACAAGACCGGGGTGAAGGCCGCCTGAAGAGACCGGGAATGCACTTTTGATATGTCCCCAGTTCTGCTCAAGCGCCATCCCGGGAACTGCCTGCACCTTCTCTTCCCGCAGGACATCTGCGAGCACTTTCGCTTCCTGAGAGGTACCGACGAGCTTTCCGACTGCTGTTCCGGTATGGATCTGCGAAACGCCGATCAGACGCATCATCTTCGCAAGGAACTGCATGGTGATCCCATGCCGGGGATCGCGGTCAAATGCCGCATGCATCGCCCGGTGGGCATGGATTGCAATGCCGAGGTCTGAGCAGTAGTCACGGAGCGTCATGACAGCGGCAAACCCGGCGACGACCACATCGATCATCGCATAGTTCCATCCGTTGGCTGCAAGTAGATCTACCCGCTGTTTCATCGTCTCGGTATCAGCGGTGATATTGATGAACGCCGACTTCTTCTCTCCGGTGATCTGCTCGGCCTTATCGCGTTTTTCCGTGAGTGCGGCCACCCGGTCATCGAACCGGTTGAAGGAGGTGGAGGTGAGGTTCTCATCATCCTTGACAAAATCAAACCCTCCCATCCATGTCTCAAACCCGATCTCGGCATGTTCGGCAGCAGAGAACCCTATCTTTGGTTTTGGCACTGCTCCGGTCAGGGGGCGGCCATGGATCCCTGTCAGCTTCCTGATCCCTTCATTGCCGAAATGCGGGCCATCGAAGTTTCTCAGATATACCTCTGGCAGAGTAGCATCGATCAGCCTGAGCTGGTTGACAGCTTTCATACCGAAGATATTCCCGGCGATACCGCTTAAGAGCTGGACAGCATTCCCCTCTTCCCAGAGACCGATCGGATAGGCGATCTTCAGGAACTGTCCGTCTATCTCAAAGGCGGTTGCCTGAAGATCCTTCATCCTCGGCGGGAGAGAATAGAGGGTTGTCCATGTCCCCGTGGAGCTTTCAGATGCAACCCTGCCTGCTGCTTCCTTCATACTGATCCCGGATGCCGGGGTGCAGGAGAAGAGGCAGATGATATCATCCTCTGCGGGGGTATGGCTCAGATCAACAAATTCATCGTACCAGTCGATTGGCATACTCACTCACTATGTGAAAGAGGTAGATAAAGGTCGCTCTCGTGATATGAGGACGAAAAAAAAGGACAGGGTGGAGGTGATCCCTCTTATGCGAGGTAGTCGCCAGGTGTTGGGATCTGTTCTTTCAGACCCTTCCGCTTCCGGATACCCATAACAACTTCACCGACAAGGCTTGCAGGAACCAGCTGGAACCCGGCAAACTCGGTGCTCCACATTGCACGTCCTTCGGTTGCTGACCTGAGGTCGCCTGCGAACCCGAAGAGTTCTGCAACCGGGGCAGTGCCGTTGACCACAATCTGGTCGCCTTCCGAATCGGTGGTGGTGAGCTGTCCGCGCCGACCCTGGATCTGGGAGATTGCCGCTCCCATCTGGTCCTGCGGGACGGTGATCTGGATCTTCTGGACTGGCTCGAGGAGCTGGTCGTTTGCCATCAGGCATGCAGCTTTCACAGCAGCTCTTACTGCCGGGATGACCTGTGCAGGGCCAC
>NZ_JARVGN010000076.1 GCF_029762515.1 Methanocalculus sp.
CAGGTTCAGCTGATCCGGTGGTGATCGCCGGATCAGGGGATCAGTTGAAGAGAATGGATTTTGGCCCGCCGCTCCATATCCTGATCGTCCCCGCAGATCTTCATATGATGGAACGTGAGTACCTGGAATTGTTTGCCGGTCTTCCCCCTGAATCAGGTTCAATTCAATGAATGCTCCGCTTGCAAAACTCTGCCGGTCTTTCACCGAAGCGCTTGAAGATACAAATCCACAGATAAACCCATCCTCTCCTTATCTCCGGGTTGCTGAAGAGATACTGGAGATGGCGTTTGCCTACCTTGAGGATGGTGTTGTTTTTTACAAACGAGGTGATCCCGTCAATGCCCTTGCTGCCTGGTGCTATGGATATGGGTGGCTTGATGCCGGTGCAAACCTTGGTATTCTGATTGTTTCCTCTACATTCAGCGAGATCCCAGGACTCCATAGTTCGATCCCCCCAACCTGTACTGAACATCTTGAAGAGAAGACAGAACGATACCAGAGGATGCTCAGGGATGCATGCCTCTCAATTGAAGATGCACCAGATGAATCAAGCCCAATCTATCCTTTATGTAGCATAATCCGGGACTGTGTTGATGATTGGCAGATGAAGGGCGAGGCATACCATGCCCGGCAGGATTCTGCTTCAGCACTTGCTGCATACAGCTATGCATATGGATGGCTTGACTGTGGCGTCAGGTCAGGACTCCTTCGGATCACCGGAGATCGCCACCTCTTCACGGCATAATTGCCAGAAGACGTTTTAAGAATGGCAGATAATGGTTGATGACAGAATTGTGATGTACAGGTACTGCGATGAATCAAGAACATAAGAAATGGATCTGGATCTCAATTGGCCTCAGCACCTTCTTTCTCATAGGGCTCCTGTACTTTACTTTTGATGAGTCCACACTCATTGCCCTTAAGAACCTCAGCCCGTTTATCATCCTTCTTGCCCTCACCATCCATGTTATTGCCCTCATCTTCTGGGCTCTCCGGATCAAGGTGATGGCATATTCGCTTGGCTATCGGGTGGGACTCTTTCATTGTATCAATCTCGTCTTTGCCAATCTCTTTCTTGCCGCAATCACTCCGTCCCAGGCAGGAGGCGAGCCGGTGCGGGTGCATGAACTCTATCGGGCGAATGTAAAACTGGGGGACGCGACAGCCATTGTGATCATGGAGAGGGTACTTGATGGCGTCATATTCGGGCTTGGCGGAGCAATAACCCTCTTTCTCCTTGGTACTGCCTGGAAAGAGGTGAACCTCCCTCCACTCGTCAATACCGTCATCTACCTTACCTGGGCTGTTGTGACGATCGGTGTTGTTCTTTTTGCTCTCTCTGTCAGAAATCCGCTTATCCTGAAACGGCTGATGAGAACAATCTCCGGTTTTATGACAAAGAAGTGGGAGATGGCCAGAGTCGAGCGGTTCATGGAGAAGGTCGATCGTGAGGTGGATAACTTCCATTTCAGTCTCGGTAAATTTATCGGGATGGGAAAGTTTGGTCTTTTCCTTGGCCTGATCTTCACTGCCATCTTCTGGTTCCTTGAATTCATTATTGCATCGATCCTTTTGGTCGGACTTGGGCAGGATCCATACTTCCTCGAGTCAATTGTTTCCCAGCTCATTATTGCAATCATCATGATGATCCCGCTCACACCGGGTGGTGCCGGGGTTGCCGAGATCTCAATCAGCTCGATCTATGGCCTCTTCATCAGCACATCGGTCATCGGTGTCTTTGTCCTGCTCTGGCGGATGATCCTGTATTACTTTAATATTGGAATTGGCCTTATATCCGGGCTTATTATTGTCAGGCGGGAAGTTGAATCCGAGAGGGGTAACCAACAACTTGATAAACCACAGTGACATTGACACGGTCATGGAGCAGATCAACTGTGATGTGGCCGGCGTCTACCTGGCGATCCATGATCTCGGTGTTGCCCCGGTTGTTCTCCTCAAAACCAGGGATGAACGCTATATCCCAATTTTTATTGGTCTCTTTGAGGCCGTATCCATTCATTCTGCTCTCAACGGCCCGCCACCCCCACGCCCCCTGACGCATGATCTCTTCAGTGACACACTCACCGCACTTCGAGCAGGGCTGCGTGAAGTCAGGATCGATTCTATCGACGATGGCGTCTATTATGCCACCCTCTTTCTTGATACACAGACAGGCGATCTCTCAATCGACTCCCGTCCAAGCGATGGGATCGCCCTCGCTGTCCGAAAGAATGCCCCTGTATACATTGATTCAGGACTGATGGCGGAATCAGCGGTGACCCGGGATCAGCTCCCCGAACTCAGGGAATTTACTGAATATCAGGTGTAAAAAAGGTTAATCGTGGAGATTCATTCCTGCCCGGCGAACAGAAAGCTCCTCTTTTACAGCATCAAAACTGATATCAGCTGCTTTTAAGCTCACCATCAGGTGAAAGATGAGATCTGCTGCTTCAGAGGTGATACGTTCCGGGTCTCCCCCTTTTACGGCAAGAACATATTCGATCGCCTCCTCACCCACTTTCTCAAGGGATTTATCTAATCCCTTCTCATGGAAGAGGAGCGACCGGACATAGGACTTCTTCCCGCTCGAATCAACTGCCCGCTGCTCTATGACTTCCCAGAGGGTATCGAAGATATCAGGCTCCATGGTCTTCCTCAACGATAATGTCCCCGCTCTCGGGACCAAAGAAACGGCGTACGATCATGCGTGCCTTCTCGATGGTGCAGCCACCTTTTCCAATGGCGATCCCCACCTCATTCTTGTTCCTGACCGTAACCCGGATTCCGCCGGTCTCCCCTTCAGGGAAAGAGACCTGCAACACTTCGGCAGGTTTGAAGATGTTCCTGATGAACTGATCCCGCTCCTCTGCATACTCGACCATCTCAATCCGCTTGCCGAGCACCTTCTGCATTCTTTTAATATTGTCACCACTTTTTCCAATGGCAATACCCATGTCGCCCGGAGTTATGATATAGATCAGGCGGTCAAAGCGGTCGTCGATGATACAGTCAATTGCGGTTGATTTGGTGAGGATACGGAGCTCTTCAATATACCTGCGTTCTTTAAAACTAATCGTTCGCTCCATTGTATTATCCCGAGATGATGATTCATTCTCTTTAGGAGGAATATTGTCAATATTCCTCATTAAGCATTTGTATTCTCAGGTACTGATGTGGCATTGCTGAAAAAAGAGAAAGGAGGGGTTGTCTGGATGCAGATCCATCAGCAGATGTAGGTGATTGAGACCGTTGCGGTAACGCTTACCTCACCAGCTTCAATCGGGGTTGACGCCTTCTCCATGCCCGCACCGAGCATCCTGTAGTCATACATCGGCGATGCAGGATAGTACCCGCCCCCGATTGTAACCTCCTTCACATCACGGACAGTTAAGCCAAGGGATGCGGCGACGACATTGGCATCGCCACGGGATTGTGCTACCGCCTCTTTGAGCGCCTCTGCCCGAAGGCTCGCCTGTTTCTCGTCACTCAGGGTGAATGAGATATAATCTACGTTGTTTGCACCATTTTCAATGGCGATGTCGATGAAATCTCCAGCTTTTGTGGTGTCTTTGAGGGTGATCATGAGGGTGTTCGTAACACGGTAGACCTGCGCCCGCTTGTCGGTCGGGAAGACACTGGATCCGTCCTTTGTCACCTGGTAGATTGAATAACCGGTGGTCTTGATATCATCAGAGGTGAGCCCCGCCATCTTCAGGGCATTCATGACACTGTTCATCTTTACTGCATTCTCCTGCTGTGCAGCCTTCACATCGGCATGTTCTGTCATGACCGCAACCGAGATCTCGACGCGGTCGGGAGTGGTTGTAATGGTGCCGGTTCCCTGGGTGTGGATCACCCTTTCATCTGAGGTGGTTGCCGCCGATACCGGCAGAACAATCAGGCTGAACACAAGGATCAGTGCCAGCAGTGGTGTGAGTATGTGATTACGCATAGCGATCATACTATCAAGGGATTGTATATATCTTATAGTTTCTCTAAACTGCGAAGATATTTGCAGTCTAATTTAGAAAATAATGGATTTTTGGATTTTAATGTTGTAATGGTATTCAGTAGCCTGATTCATCTGGAATAACAACACACCTGTTCCTACTGATACGTCCATGCCGGATCTCATCTCAATTTTTATCATAGGCCTTCTGATCGGCCTTACCGGGACACTTGCACCGGGCCCCACCCTGATCGCCACCATCAACGCTTCTGTCACCTCTGGCTGGCGTGCCGGTCCGCTCGTCAGCATTGGCCATATCGGAGCTGAGATCGGGATCATCCTGCTCATTGTTGTCGGGCTTGGTGCCCTTATTGGTTCAGTGACATGGGTGATCGGCCTTGTCGGGGGTGTAGCATTAGTGCTCTTTGGTCTCCTTACCCTCTCCTCGGCCCGCGTAGCTCTTCTTCCGACAGGAGATGATTCCATGGACGTGAAGAAGCCGGTTGCAGCAGGCCTTCTCACCAGCTTTGCAAACCCGTACTTCTGGATCTGGTGGTTTACCGTTGGTGCTGCCCTTCTCTGGAGCTACCTTGATGGGGGTATCATCGCAGGAGGTGCCTTTATGGCCGGCCACTGGGCAGCCGATATCGGGTGGCTCACTCTCGTCTCTCTGAGCCTTCACCGGGGCAGGTTCTTCCTCTCAGAATCCGGATACCGGCTCGTTCTTGCTGCTTGCGGCATATTCCTGGTCATCTTTGGGATATGGTTTGTATCGGGTTCGATCTAAAAAAGGGTGGCAGAGTCCTGCCAGGCAGCTTTCAGTCAGGCTGGTTCCATCCATCTCATCAGGCTTTGTCGTGATGTTGCCAATAGAATTCCCATTCATCCATCTCGGTTCCATCGGGAAGAATAGCTACTCCATACTCTCCATCAGGCCCGGATCGGATCTCATATGCATACCCGGACTCTTTCACAAAGACGGCTGCTGGATTTGCCATACCCGCCAGGGGGGCATCATATTCACTGATCGAGATGATCGTCACCGGCTGGCCCCACTGCTGGATTGTCATGACATCCTCAGGTGTTGCCGTGAAGGTGACGGTAAGCCCGTCTGTTTTGAACTCCTCTGCCAGGTTCAGGGGAAGGTAACGTGTACCTGCACCGGTAATAATCCCATAGAATCCGCCTTCAAGATCGATATAGGTGATAACTCCGGTGCCGGAGATCGAAGGTTCGCCATGTTCAACCCTGATCTCGGTGATCCGGATAGGAGTTCCCCACATCTGCATGGTGATGAGATCCTCTTCGGTCACACCGGTGAATGTCACTTCTGTCCCATCCACTTTCAGCTCTTCTGCCAGATTTGTTGGGAGGTACTGGGTGCCTTTTTCGGTGACGATTCCGAAGAATCCTCCTTCAAGGTCGATGTAGGTGATTGTTCCTGTCGCAGAAACTTCCATTCCTGCCGGAGGCTCCTCTCCCACACATCCGGCTGCTAAGAGGAAGCAGGCGGCGGCAGCCATAAGGGCTATTAAAAACAGTTTCGCTTTCATTGGTATCAATCAGATACTGGGCAGTATAATAATAAATATATTCCTTTAACTGCGGGGATTTCTGCAGTTATCTATTCGAGAAAACCCCTGCTCAGACCGGCTTTTTGTGCAGTCGCGAGTGCATCCTCGAACTCCTGCTGCGTGATCATCCGCCTGAGAGCATCGAACCCGGAACCTTTCTCCCGCACCTTCCAGGCAGGGCGGTACTGCGGCATGATGTTCACATAATTTGAAACAGACAGCTCGTCTGCAATGAACTGCATCACCTCTTCTGTTCCGGCAAGGCCGTCTGGCAGCACCAGGTGCCGGATGATCATGCCCCTATCAGCGATACCGTTCTCAATAACAAGATCCCCTACCTGCCGGTGCATCTCAGACAGTGCTTCTTTCATCCGATCAACATAATCGGCAGCACCTGAGAGTGCATGAGCAATCCTATTGCTCCCATACTTCGCATCCGGCATATAGATGTCAATCACTCCGTCAAGGAGGTGCAGGGTTTCGACTGCGTCATAGCCGCCGGTATTTTAGACGATCGGAATGGTGAGCCCCCTGCCTGCTGCGATATCTACTGCCTTCAGAATCCCCGGCACCTGATGGGTGGGTGAGACCAGGTTGATATTATGGCATCCCCTCTCCTGGAGCCTGAGCATGATCTCCGCCAGATCCTCTGTACGAACCTGAAAACCTCTCCCGCACTGGCTGATCTCGTAGTTCTGGCAGAAGATGCATCCGAGATTGCAGTTGGTGAAGAAGATCGTTCCTGATCCCCTTCTCCCGACAAGCGGCGGCTCTTCGCCGAAATGAGGGGAATAGCTTGAGATGATCAACTCATTCCCTGTCCGGCAGAACCCGGTCTCTCCGGCGGTTCTGTCAACATGGCACTGGTGGGGACAGAGGGTGCAGTCGCTCAGTATCTCATATGCGGCATCTGCACGATCCCGTACTATACCTTCTGCCTGGAGGTCTGGGTATCGCTCTTTCATCAGTTCATAGGTGTTTATGGTTGTATTCATATCCTTGGCAGTGCCGTATTGCTGACGAGAAAACATAATACTATCATGCATCAGGCACGATCATCTGCTTGTTGCCGGAGAATCATAGAATGGATACCAGTATACACACCCTCATACGGAAGAGCAGGAGTACCCGGAGATTTCAGGAAGATCGTCTTCTACCTGAATCACGGATCATTGATTTCATAGATATCGCCCGGCTCTGCCCCTCTGCCCGGAACCGCCAGCCCCTGAAATATATCATCTCGGTTGACCCGGAGGAGACAACAAAGATCAGACATGCCCTCCTCTGGGCACTGGATCTCCCTGAGTGGGATGGTCCCGTTGAAGGTGAGCGGCCACCAGCCTATATCACGATCATTGCTCCTGAGAACTGCAGCCCTGACCCGGCGATCGATCTTGGGATCGCCGCCCAGACGATCCTTTTAGCAGCTGCCGGGCAGGGGATCTCCGGGTGTATGTTCGGATCCATAAGACGTGAGGAGATGAAGCGGATCCTGCCGGTTCCAGAAGGATATGAGATCCTCCTTG
>NZ_JARVGN010000077.1 GCF_029762515.1 Methanocalculus sp.
AGGATGCATGCGGCATCTGAAGGGGGGACGCTCAGATCCTCATGTGAGATAACCGGGGGTGCAGCCGGTGAATAAGGCAGGTAGATCCTCCTACCGGCATCCTGTAGTGTTCCGCAGGCACCAGTCGAAATCGACCGGGTGATCCCGGAGAATGGAACACGGGGTGCTCCATGCTCTTCTGCCAGTTTACTGATACGCTCTTCAAGGAGTATCTCATCTAAGCTTCTGTACTGGGATCGTCTGATAAATATCCCAAGCTCAGTTCTCTTTCCATTCTTCTGACTTTGCAGATTTTGAAGGAGGATCCTGTGTCGTTCAACATCTTGGGTGAGTTCTCCTGCCATGATCATCTCTCTCTCCCCCCTCCGGATGATGATGAGCAGCTCTTCTTCCTTCTCTGACTGTAGAGAGGAATTCAATCTCAGGGTAAGTGCCGCCTCGCAGAAGAATCCTGATTCTGAGATCTTTTGGATTATCGTGCTTTCCCGGAAGAAATCTGCGTTAACAAGAGCAATAAGAGCCCCGCTATCTGAGATACGGAGTGCTGAGGCGAAAAGCAGATCCGGAACTGAGGCAGGGTTTGGGGGGAAGAGCAGAACGAAGTCGAATACACGGGTGCAACCATTAAGAATTGATACGGGATCTCCCGCGATGACTTCTATCTCATCCGCTGATCCGGTTGCCGGGGTATCGACCATGGCGACTACCTCAGCTGCACCGATTCCTTCTTTAACTACGGAGAGCAGCTTCAGATTGTCTCCGGATGAAGAGAGGATCGCTTGGTAATTCCTCCCGGATGCATATGAGATGATGAATGTGGGGATCCATTCGGGTACGTCCATTTGTATCATATTCTGCCTGTCACCTCATCAAACCCTGCTGAAGACAATACTTATCTGCTGCCACTGCAGAACAGCCAGTATGAATCGCATCGTTATCATTGCATTCCTCTCTCTTATTGCACTCTCGGCATCTGCCGGATGCACGGGTTTTCTCCCGGTGCAGAATGATCCGGGCAATCAGCCTCCGGTAACTCAGTACCCGGCGACATATCAGCCAGCAGATGATGCACCTGCAGCAGAATCACAAGGTTATTCACAGCCGTATTCTCAGCCAGCCGGTGGAATAAGTGGGATATCACGGATGGTTATATGGGCTGAGCCACTGGATCTGGGCGGGTTTCACAATCAGGATGGCCTGATAATCAAGTACAGGTTCTATGATGCATATAACCGACCAGTCAGTTTTGAAGGAACATCCATCTCAATACAGATCACCATGCATACCCCCGACACAAACCGGCAAAAAATAAAGATTAATCCACGGCAGATATACCGGGGTTCATCCACCATCACGCGTTCGTTGCCAGAAGGGGATTATCCTCTCCGTGGAATATGGATTCCCTATACTGAGCTGACCCTGACCGATCAGGATCGAGGCATCGGCAGGATCAATGCCAGAGTGAACCTCCCGACCGGGGTAGTGCTTGAGGCAGATGAGTGGTATATCTGGCCGGTTACCTGAAACCGGAATCTCTTTTTCTCACTCTTTCATTATGAAGAACCCGATCACGGCGAGGAATAAGCCGATAAGGACGGCGATGATCCCAAGCGATCCTTTCAACACCATGATCACCTCGGGGATGTACAGGTAAATCCCATACCCTCCGAGAAGAATGAGTACGATTCCTGCGATAAGGCTTCCAAGCCCTGCTTTATCTACCATATGTATCATATTTTTCGTTCTTTTTGTAGCATATAAACGTTCTTCATATCCTCCATGTACCGTGTCAACATCTGACAAAGTCTAATGCGTCATACCGCAAACAAGACTTCATACAGGGATAGCAATGTTCTGGAATAAAGAGATGGAAACCCTTCGTGGAAAAGACCTCGAAGAACTCCAGTTAAAAAGGTTGAAATGGACGATTTCGCAGGCTGAAAAAGTCCCCTTCTTTAAAAACAAACTCCGCGCGGAGGGCCTGTCTGCTGATTCAATCCATACTCCCGATGATGTCAGGAAACTGCCGTTTACTTATAAAACCGATCTTCGTGAAGGCTATCCGTTTGGGTTCTTTGCTGTTCCACGACGTGATATTGTCCGGATTCATACGACATCCGGCACAACCGGCAAACCGACCGTTGTCGGGTATACCCGCAATGATCTGGCGGCATGGGCGGATCTGATCGCCCGGAACCTGACGATGGTGGGCCTGACGCCTGAGGATACCTTCCAGAATGCAGTCAATTACGGTCTCTTCACAGGCGGACTTGGCTTCCATTATGGTGCGGAACTGATGGGAATGATGGTGATCCCAAGCGCCACCGGAAACACAAAACGCCAGATCGAGATGATCAACGACTTTGGAGTTACATCAATCCACTGCACACCAGGATATGCCCTCCACATCACCGAAGTGGTCGAGCAGATGGGCACTTCCCTTCCCACGCTCAGGATCGGGGTCTTTGGGGCAGAGGCGTGGTCTGAGACGATGCGCCAGGAGCTTGAGTCACGTCTCTCGATTAATGCCTATGATAGTTATGGGATGAGCGAGATGTTTGGACCCGGTGTCGCCTTCGAGTGCCCGGAACAGAATGGCCTTCATATCTGGGAGGATTGTTTCCTCTCCGAGATCATCGATCCAAAGACCGGCGAGACCCTTGGACCCGGAGAGAAGGGTGAGCTTGTGATCACATCCCTCTCAAAGGAGGCGATGCCGCTTCTCCGGTACAGGACAGGCGATATCACCATGATCCTTGAGGATGACTGCCCCTGTGGAAGAGGACGGCGTATCGCACGTATTATGGGGAGGAGCGATGATATGCTGGTGATACGTGGAATCAACGTCTTCCCCTCCCAGATCGAGCATGTGCTCCTTGGAATCCCCGAGGTGGGTGATCAGTATATGGTATATGTTGACCGGAAAAACCATCTTGATGAGATGACAATCGATGTTGAGATGAACCGGCAGGCGTTCTCGGGTGAGCTGGATGGCCTTGTCGGCCTTCAGACGATGATCTCACGGAAGCTGCATGACGCACTCTCTCTCAGAACCACTGTCCGGCTTGTGGAACCCGGATCGCTCCCACGGTTTGAAGGAAAAGCCAAACGTGTTGTGGACCGGAGGGGTGATCTCTGATGCACTCCTGGGATCCCCGAATCGAGGAGATGCCAAAAGCAGAACTCGAAAAAGTCCAGTACCGGCTCCTGAAGACTCTTGTGTACCGGTTGTACAGCTTCTCGGATTTCTATCATGCCCGTATGAAGGAGGCAAAGGTTCATCCCGATGATATCAAAACGCTTGCGGATATCAGGCTTCTTCCCTTCATGTATAAGAGTGATCTGCGGGATAACTACCCGGACAAACTCTTCTGTGCTCCACAGAACGATCTCGTCCGCTACCATGTCTCATCCGGGACAACCGGCAAGCCGACGGTTGTCGGATATACACAGAAAGATCTCGACCTCTGGACGACATCCCTTGCACGTGCCCTCACCTCCTGCGGGATCGGGAAAGGGGATGTGATCCAGGTCTCCTATGGCTATGGACTCTTCACCGGGGGGCTTGGCCTGCACTATGGTGCCGAGCGGATCGGGGCAACAGTTCTTCCAACAAGTGTCGGAAACACCGAGCGGCAGATCGAACTGATGCAGGACCTAAAGGCGACCGCAATTGCCTGCACGCCATCATATCTGATCCATATCGGCGAGGCGGCTGAACGGATGGGAGTCTCCATCCAGAAGGATACCCAGCTCAGGTCAGCTATCATCGGTGCAGAACCCTGGTCCGAGACGATGCGGACCCGTATCTACGAGACGATGGGTGTCCGCGCCTATGATATCTACGGCACAAGCGAGATATCTGGCCCGATGTTCTCTGAATGTTCTGAACAGAAGGGAATTCATATCTGGGGCGATATCGCAATCCCCGAGATCATTGATCCGGAGACCGGAGAGCCGCTCCCGCCCGGCGAACATGGCGAGCTGGTGATGACCGTCCTCCAGAAAGAGGCGCTCCCGATGATCCGGTACCGGATCGGGGATCTGACACAGATTCTTGATGAACCCTGCCCCTGTGGCAGGACACACCCACGCATCCAGCGGATCTCCGGGCGGGTTGATGACATGCTCATTATCAGGGGCATCAATGTCTTCCCCTCGGCCGTTGAGCATGCGATCTTAAGCATACCTGAGTTATCCGGGCATTTCATGATCGAGGTTGATCGGAAGGGATCGCTTGACGATATGCTTGTCCGGGTTGAGATGGCACCGGAGGCATTATCTGATAAGATCAACGATCTCATCAACATCAAGCGAAAGGTTGAGCATACCTTGAAAAACGCCCTGAATGTGGCGGTACAGGTTGACCTCTCTGAACCGGGTTCACTACCCCGTTTTGAGGGGAAAGCAAAACGTGTCATCGACAGGAGGGTATTCTGATGCAGGGAGAATATATCATCAAACAGATCTCCATCTTTTCGGAGAACAAACCCGGGCGGCTTGCGGCTATTGCAGAGGCGCTCGAGAAGAGTAATGTGAATATCTATGCCTTCTCAATTGCAGAGGCAAACAGCTTCGGTGTCGTTCGGGCACTTGTTGACAAGCCTGACGATGCCCGATCTGTCCTTGAAAAACTCGGTTTTGCCGTCCAGTTCACCGATGTGATTGCTGTTCGGATGAAGGATCAGCCGGGAGGACTTCATGAGGTGGCACAGATCCTCGGTGATGCCGGGATTAATATCGAGTATGCGTATGCCTATTCCGGCAGAGAAGCAGCGGTGCTGATTCTGAGGGTGAGCCAGGCGGGAGAGGCAATCTCGAAGATTCAGGCTGCCGGTGGCTCCCTCCTGAGAGAGAGCGATCTTGGGTAGCCCTATTCTTCATCTCCTTTTGTGAACATATGGACGCGGCCTGCGACTTTGGCGAGATTGATAACAAAGGCGATCCCATTGCCGGGCTTTTCAAGTTCCGCTGCAGATACGATTGCCGCAAGGATCGTATCGGTCTGCTCGGGACTGACGATTGTCAGGATGATCTCTTTTTCAGGCTCAATCCTGATCCCAAGCAGTGTCTGCATCTCATGAATGCCGGTTCCACGACCGGGAATGATAGTACCGCCTGATGCACCTGCCTTTCGGGATGCCTCGATCACCTGTTGTGACCAGCCTTTTTTAACAATTGTTACAATGAGTTCTTTACAGCCTTCACAGATCATGATGATTTCACCTTTTTGATTCTGAAGTAGATCCCAAGTACTAGAATGGAGAGGATTGGGGCAAGGGCGATTAACGCGATCAGTCCAAACCCGTCTATAATCGGATCACGTCCTTCAATGCCTGCTGCAACACCAATAGCAAGTGCCATTAGGAAAGTTACTGCCATCGGTCCTGTCGCAACACCGCCTGAGTCAAAGGCGATTGCAACAAAGTCCCTGTCCGAGAGCCAGAGGAGGATGATGGCAATTGCGTATCCGATAATGATGAGGGGAAGAAACGGGAAGCCGATGACGATCCGCGCCATCCCGAGTGCAACAGCAATCCCAACGCCGATTGAGAGTGTGTAGAGGATCAGTGTTCCCTTGATAAAACCGCTTGAGGATTGTTCAACCTGGGCACTGAGAATGCGGACTGCGGGTTCGGCATAGGTTGCCAGCATACCGAGGAAGAATCCAAACGGGATGAGTATCCAGGCTTTGCCAATAGCGCTGAAGAATGATCCTATCGCATCTCCTGCCGGGATGAATGCGATATGCACGCCCTGAAGAAAGAGGATCATACCGATGAGGGTGAGGAATATCCCCTTGAAGAGGTTGATCACATGCCCCATAGGGAGTTTCAGGTACGTCACCTGAAAGAGGATGAAGAAGATTGAGAGCGGGATGAGTGCGATGACGGCATCCTGGATGACTGCGGCAATACCGTTGAATATGACGAGCTCGGCTATCATACCAGGATCCCAAGGAGCATTATGCCGATGATCGGGCCGATTGATGCAAGCCCGATTAACCCGAATCCGTCAGTCAGTGCTGATCTACCGGCAAGAACCGAGCTCAGGCCGATTCCAAGAGCGAGGATGAAGGGAACCGTGAGCGGTCCCGTCGTCACCCCCCCTGCATCATAGGCGATCTGCAGGTAATCAGCCGGAGTAAATAATGCCAGAATGATGACAAGCAGGTACCCTCCGGTAAAGAGCCAGGTAATGGGAACACCAACGACGATCCTGAGCATCGCAAGTGCGACGAAGATCCCAACACCTGCTGCAATTGAGAGGATCATCGGGTCGCGAGCGATTCCACCATTTGAGACTATCTCGACCATATTCGTCAGCACACGCACATCCGGCTCTGCGACTGTGGCAAGGAACCCAAAGAAGAAGGCAATACAGATGACCAGATAGATGGATCCATGTTTTGGGAGATCGGATCCGATCGCCTCACCCATCGGAAGAAGACCGTTATTCACCCCAATCAGGAAGAGCGTAATGCCGGCGGTAAGCATGATAACCCCCAGAGCATAGTTGACCAGATCTGAAACCGGTGAACTGGTGAGAACTGCAAGGACGATCAATACAATGAGGGCAATAGGTGCCACTGCCTGAATGACCTCTTTTAATGTTTCACGCCCTTCACTCAACATTCCTGTTCCATCCTGCCTGTTCCTTCATGAGCCATACTGAAACCGGATGCCAGCCATCACATGTATCGGAAAAAAACTGTATCCGGGTCTGGATGTATATTCACCCTGAAATCGTAAAAAACAGGTGGTTGTCAGATATTGTAGGAAGATGTTTACTGCTTCTCCCACCTGAGCAGATCCATCACAACCGAGAGGGTTGATCCCCGCCGTATCTCTTCGCGCAGCCGCTCTTCGGTTTTAAAAACCTCAACTGCGCGGCGGCTGATCTCATAGGCATGCTCTTTTGGAATGACGACGACTCCGCTTCCATCCCCGATGATCCAGTCCCCCGGACGAACCGCCTGTCCGCAGCACCGAATCTCAGGATTGATCTCACCAAACCCTTTCGGCTCACCGGCATTTGGGACTGCTGC
>NZ_JARVGN010000078.1 GCF_029762515.1 Methanocalculus sp.
GTATCCGGCTTTATTGTACCTGATAATGGTATGATCCGGCCGTTGCAGTCCGATGATATCCGGAACACCATCCAGCATCCCTTGAAGGAGCCGCTGAACGTCAGATATTTCAGAATTCGAACGCTTCATCTCTGAGATATCCCGAACCCATTCAAGGAAGAAATCGACGTTTCCATCTGCATCCAGAACCGGTATCACCCGGAGATCGATCCATCTGCCATCGGGGAGGAGCACCTCCCGATGAACCGGCTCCTTTGAGGCAAGAACCTCTTTTGCCTGGCAGTCCGGGCAGATGTCATCATAATCCCTGTATGTCCTGTAGCACTTTGTCTGTACCTGCCGTTTTTCTTCCGGTACAGCCCCAAAGCCCATCCAGTTGCTGTAGAGGATCGTCATCTCAGGATCGTGGATCGAGATCATATCCGGAACAAGGCTCATCACCCTCTTGAACCGCTCCTCACTCTCCCTGGTTGCCCTCTCTGCCCGGTGGAGATCAACCGCCTTTCGTACTTTCCTCTCAAGTTCGGCAAACTGGGATCTCGGATCTCCTCCTTTCTGGAGGTAGAAGTCTGCACCTGCATCAAATGCTTCGATGACGACCTCTTCCCGTCCTTTTCCGGTGAAGATGATGAACGGGGTTGTGTCGCCCCTCTCCCTCAGGGCCTTTAAAAATGCGATCCCGTCCATGTCGGGCATCTGGTAATCGGAGACGATTACATCATAGGATTGCGTCTCCAGCAGGCGAAGTGCATCAATTGCCGTCTCCTGCGTATCAACCCGGATACCGGCGCCTCTCTCAAGAAATGCCTTTCCAATCTCAAGGAGCGCCGGCTCGTCATCCACATAGAGGAGTGAAATCGACGGATCATCGGATCCGGGGGATTGCATATCCTTGAATTGGTACCAAGAACAATAAACCTTCTTCAATGAATTTCCAGCCAAGTGGTTGATCCACATCCCTGTCCATACAGCCTTCCCGGTAGCACCGTGGGAACGCTTCCTTCACCCTTCTGAAAATCACTGTCCCTCCATCCGAATCAATGGAAATAATTATTGTCTCCATTCTCCTAATGACACAATATGCCGATCCCGGGTGAGATCTCCTCTCTCATTGAGACTCTATGGGAGCGGGAGATGCACCTGCCTGTTGATCCAAGGGTGGCGCTTTTAGCTGTCATCTGCTCCACCATTCTCAGCATTCTGCTGAGCATCCTCCTTCTCACCTCAGGCTTCTCAGATATTGCCCAGATCCTCTTCTTCATCCCGATCATCCTTGCCTGTCTCTTCTATCTCCGGCAGGGCCTCATCTACTCGATTATATTAGCGCTTCTGTACCTGATCATCCTCATTTCGGCAGCGGGTATCGATCATCTCGTAAACGGTGTAATCCGGGTTCTCATCTTTATTATCGTCGGCGCAGTCGTCACCTTCCTGATGGAAGGATGGATGGTAACAGAGCGGGGGCTCCGGGCACGGACTCTTGAGCTGAATACGATCAATGAGGCGCTCCAGAGTAAGAATGAGCAGCTTCTTGCACTTGAAGCCGAGATGCAGGCGAACCGTGATGAGATTCAGCGGATGCAGCGGGAGCTCCTCGAGACAAATGACTTCCTGAATAACCTCATCTCCTATACCAATGCCCCGATCGTCGTCTGGGATGCAGAGGGTAAAATTACCCGGTTCAACACGGCTTTTGCACGACTCTCCGGTATCACTGCCGAGGAGGCGATAGGATCAGATCTCAGCATCCTCTTTTGCTCCGACACCTGCGAATCTGCGATGGAGCTGATCCAGGGGGCGAGTTGCGGCTCATCGTGGGAAGGGACAGAGATACCGATACGCACACGAAACAAGGATATCCGTGCTGTTATCTGGAACTCCTCAAATATCCTTGCAGAAGATGGTAAGACGGTGATTGCCACCATTGCCCAGGGCCAGGATGTGACTGATCTGAGAAAGACAGAAAAAGCACTTGATTCAGCGAACAAGCAGCTTGAGATCCTGATGAACCTCACCAGAAACGATCTCAGGAAGGTTGCCCTGCTTCTGATCATCATTTTTGCCACCTACATCTTCCTCTATGACTTCGTCTTCAGGATCGTGCAGGGGGGGCTCACGCTGGATAACATATTCTTCGGCCTTGCGGGCCTCTTCGCGGGTATCCTCGCCATTGGAGTTGCCCTTATTGCGGTTGTGAAAGCTGTCCTGAAGGTGATGAGGAAGCGGGGTATGGTGATCCCGGAGATGCCGCAGATCTTCTCTGAGAAGAGTGTGGAACGTACACCCGGCGGTGAGGAGCCTGGGATGTCCCTGACACAATTCCTTACGCGAACCGAGGATAGTACTCTTGGACGGATCATCATCTACCTGATCATCGCAGAGTTTGGCATATTCTCGTCACGGACGATCGCTGCAGTAACAGCCGAGGCAGGGCTGACATTCTTCATCATGTATGTCGGAGCCTGCTTCATCTTTATCAGGCTCGTCTACACAGACTATCTCGTCGGGTTGAGGCATTTCGGCATCGTATTCCTCCTCGGACTGATCCTCTCACTGATCCTCGGTCATTTCTGGGGAGGAATCCCGCTTGAGATCCTCTTCTCTCCCGAATACTTCGGATCAGAAGCCCTTGTCGCACTGATCACCGGGATCTCGCTCAGCCTGTTTATGTCAAGTAAATAGGGGATTGAAGGTTTTAACTTCTCAAAAGCTCTTCTTAGCCTGCCTCATTTCACGCCAAGGCAGATCTCGACACGATGGAGCTTCTCCGGGTCTTCGTCCGGACAGTTGAGATAGTGCTCATATCCCGGCCTTGAGAGATCGAGTTCGACATTATTCTCCCCAAGCCATTCTGCCAGTGCACACCAGACGGGACCATACTCCTCAGGCCCGGTGAGTTCGGCCTTCATAACTGCATACTTTCCTCCGGGGAGGGTCTGCTTCCGTACCTCTCCCTCCGTGGGGATCTCTGTTCCGGGGGGGATCGTCATGCAGACATCGACCCTCAGCTCTTCCGGCGGAGTGGTGTCGGGGTCATTGTAATAGGCAGATAACATCTGAGTCTCCGGCGAAATCAGCTGCTTTTCGCCTGCCCATCCGCAGAGCGTACCAAACAGCTTTTCAAAGACGCTCGCATTTCCAAGATAATTCCCTACAAATGTGACCGATGCGACCTCTCTCGCATCGATCTCCTGAATTTCCGGTGTAGATACATTCATTCAATAACACCTCACTGTGTGTCATATCAATCTTCTCCACGGGATGCAATAAAACCCCAACCGCTGAGTGTGAAAGTGAACGTAGCAGGTAATTGCCATCTCCAAAACCCTGATATAATCCCCACACCCAGTGGTAACTGAGCGGCTTTGCCGTACAAAAAAAGATTGGAGGAATACGATATGAAGAAAGGATTTGCAGCAGATATTGAGACAGAGACCTTAAAGAACACTGATTTCAGGAGAGTCCTGTATACCGGGAAGTACAGCCAGCTCGTGCTGATGTGCCTAAAGGCTGGCGAGGAGATCGGATCAGAGGTGCATGATGATATTGATCAGTTCTTCCGCTTTGAAGAGGGTGAAGGAAAGGTTGTCATCGATGGTGTTTCACATGCAGTCAAAGACGGCAGTGCCGTGGTTGTTCCTGCGGGTGCAGAACATAACGTGATCAATACCTCAAAGACAGCCGATCTGAAGTTATACACCATCTACTCCCCGCCGGAACACCAGGATAAGACGATCCATAAAACAAAGGCAGAAGCAGAAGCTGCCCACGAGCATTTCGACGGGAAGACGACCGAGTAACTCTCTTTTCAACAACCCCTCGTTTTTTTGTTTACCTGTTTGAATGCACAAGATCCGTCTTCTCCCACCAGATCCTGACACGGGTCGAGTTGCCGGGAATGATGATCGTGCCGTCATCCTGAATGGTATGTCTCTCAAGGTATCTCCTGATCAGATCCTTCTGGTCATCAGTCTCTGCAAAGAATCTCCCGGAAAAGTGTTCGACCGCCTCTTCAAGGGTCTCGAACCGGTTGATATGCCGGAAGGGGAATGACTCGATATGTGGGTAGATTCCCATCGAGTAGAGGACATTATAGAGGATATCGCATTTCGGGGAGGGCACATACTCACATCCATGAAGTTGTGGCCAGAGATCACGTGACATCGCATCCCAGGAGGTCTCGCCCGCAAACCAGTAGATCGCGATATATTTTGATGCAGCCTCCTCAATCTTCTGAATCGCTCCGCGAATGTCGGGGAGATCAAGAGAGTAGGAGGCAAAGACAATGTCGTATGGCGGCTCCAGATCCGCTTTCACATGGACATCCTCCCATCGTTTCCTGATAAGGGTGATATTGCCGCACTTTTCCTCTTCGATCTTCTCGGCAAATACAGCAGCCATTCCTTCAGATGGCTCAACCGCGGTAAGATGCGCCACCTGCTTTGCAATCGGGATGGCTATTGCCCCCGGTCCCGAGCCGATATCGAGGACCCGCGAATCCGGGGTCAGCGGGAGTTCCTTCAGGGTTTTGTTGATCCGCTCGCCATTGTTTTCGTGCGCCATCGCATAGAACCGGCGTGCCGCGTCCTTAGCATCCCAGAAGCTCGCATCGTTCTTCTCCATGTTGGTCGCATGGTGCTCTCTCTGCTGTTCTCTCCAGATCAAATTCCAGTCGATTGTCGTGGGCTGCATCAGGTATCACCGGCATACAAAAAGGATGGCAGGAGCTTTGAAATGGCATAGATTACTCTGCCACCGTTCTCCTATTAATGTAATTAGTTATTGTATGCATTAAGTATTACGAAAAACATCTCTTGTTTTACAAAACCGCTTTGCGAATGGTGAACCGTCTCCCTTTATACTATCCCAAGCAGCATAGACGCCCCTATTCCGATCATGAAGATGCCGATTACAAGCCTCACCGGACGGTTGTACCGGTATCTCAGTGCCTCAACACGGTCAGGGGATGTACCGGAGTAGACGATTCCAAGGGCGATTACAAGGGGGAGCACGAAGATGATATTGTAGAGGATCAGGTATGGCAGCCCCTCTGCAAAGGTCATCCGATCAGAAATCAACCCCAGTATCGCAAGATAGATCCCGCCTGTGCAGGGGAGCTCGACGAGGCTGACGAGTGCCCCAAGCGCAACTGCCGAGGGGATGGTGGCACGCCGAATATTCCTGCTGATCTTCTCTTTTGCCGCTTCCGGAATCGAGAGGGAAAAGCCGTTCTGTTTCAGCACCAGATCCATAATCTGAATGAAACCGGCTCCTATCACCACAAGAGCGGCGATGGTTAGGACCGGTCCTGAAATCCCAAGGCTATGGACGAACCCAAGGAGTGCGAGCCCGGCAACAAGGTATACGGCAAAGACAACCCCGATATAGGTGAGCCCGACAATAAGCAGCCTTCGTCTGTCATGGAGGGAGGTGAGGTATGCGAGGAGGATAAAGAGGACGGCGAAGGCACAGGGGTTGATGCTGTCGACAGCCGCCGCTGCCAGTACTGAGAGCACAGTCACCTCAAGCCGCCCGGAAGAGCCGTTATCCGGTGCAGTAAGGTTTCCGGTGCCCTCTGTTCCCCCGGATGGGTGATCCGGGATCACGGGGCCCGCGAAGGCGATCGGCTTTTTGGCATCAGCAACGAGATCTCCCTCATGCCTCAGGTACGGCAGAAGGGAGATGCGGATCTCCTCCTCTCCGGAGAAGGTCATGTTCCCGAGAAGAAGGAGGGGAATGATATATGATCCGATGGAGCGGTTCTGGATGGTATCATGGAAGAGATCCAGGTTCGTCCTGTTGTATGCGATCTCAATGGAGAGAAGACGAACCTCCGGGTATTCATCGGCAACCGCCTCCACCAGAGGTTGCATGCGGGTACAGCTTGCGCAGGTGATGCTATGGAAGAAGATCGCATCAATCGTCTCAACAGGTGTATCTGTCGATTGAGGTTTTGGAATGGCATCAGCTGCTGTACCGGTGGCAACAAGGAGGCAGAGGAGCATGAAGGTGATGGCGGGGATTCGAAGAGAAACACCCCCCCTCTTTTCACGCATCATCTTCTGTCTCCATTCATTGTCTCCGTATAGGGAAGATCTCTCTTTTTGTTTTGATGTGAAGAACTAATAAATACCTCTTCATTGGTTACCTGTATTCATGAATGAGTCTCTGAAGCAGTATGGGATCTGGGCTGCAATCATTCTGGTTATTCTGCTTGTTGCGGGAATCTCCTGGCAGGCGGGGTCCCAGGCAGGATATGCAGGGGGATTTGTAGATGGAATGGACTCGGCAGAAGATGTCTACAACTCTGCTATCAGTACAAAATGTAAGAACTGCTTATTCAAATGCAATTATGCAGAAAACAGATTTGAATGCCTATCTGATTGCGATCTGATCTGTTGAGGAATGAATAAATAGCTTGCAGGTATTCTCACTTCCAATGGATGAGCAGACAAAAAAGTATGGAGCCCTGGTTGCAGCAATACTGATTGCTATCGCAGTCGGGGTGGTTTCGTACCAGGCAGGTGTCCAGTCGGGCTATTCTGCCGGCTTTGAAGATGGCGAACTCGCAGGCGCAGCTGTGCTGAATCTACCCGGCTCCACCACCTACAATAAATGCCTGAATTACTGTTACGTAAACTATGCAGAAAGGCAAACAATCCTCGATTCCTGTCTCCAGAACTGCGAGATTACGTACAAATGAATGAGCCGGGGGGAATGCCTGCTTCTCCCCCGTCGTATTTTATTCTCTCTTCAAACGTCTTCTTTCCCGAGCAGATACTCTGCCTCTCTTTCGGCTGCTTCTGAATACCTATCTTCAATAAGATTGCTAAGATCCGGGTAACGCGGGTTTATGATGAGTGCTGAGCCACCGTCCGAGAGGCCGATCACGTCTGCACTCCGAACCAGCCTTCCCGAAAAGGCAGCTTCAATTTCGAGATAGACAACATGATCGACCCGTTTCACAACAGATGCGATCACTGTCCGTGGTGCAAGCTCAGACTGGTCGGAAT
>NZ_JARVGN010000079.1 GCF_029762515.1 Methanocalculus sp.
GTATCACCCCGGCGTGCGGCAACCCCACGGATCTTCATGGTATCGTCTGTCAGCCGCCCGAAATAGCGGTTATAGGCACCGGTTCCGTCAGCCATCGGGAGGAACGCGATCCAGCGGTACGCCTCCGATTCGGTTGGAATACCGGTGGCTGCCTCAGTCTCCCGGACAAATCGTGGAATATCGCCGCCGGCAACCCAGAGCGAGTCGACGATCCCGTGGAGGACACGGCATCCGCACTCCTCGGCGCACTCTTTTGCTGCAATCAGGATCTCACGGGCATGCCGGGTGATCGCCTCGTGCACCGCAATACAACCGAACTTCGCGTTCCGGTAGCCCGTATAGCCAAAACTGGTGACCAGCATCCATTTCAGGAGGCTGTCCATACCCGCATACCGCTTATCCTCCTTCTTCATGGCTTTCGTCTTCAGCCTGAGCCCGACCACCGGCGCAAGCACTGATGCGAGAAACCCCGCCTCCCCACCCCCGCCAACCGTCTCGGGGGAGAGGTTCTTGCCGACGATGATCGAGGGGTACATCGAGGTAAAATCGACCTGCACGACATCATCATAGACCCCCGGATGCGGCTGGAAGATCATCCCGCCTTTATCAGCCTCACGGAGGCGGGCAATCGGTCGGCTCTCTTCAGGATCCCATTTCCGGAATGGCACCGCAATACCCCGCCTGATCGCCTCGTAGTTCTCGTATGCGGAGATGAGTGTGCCGGGGGTGAGCCGGGCGGTGAGGTTTGGGGCAAGCCCGGTCATCCGGGAGGCAAGCAGCACCCCGGCGATCCCGCTCTCCCGGTACGTGAAACTCCGGGACGAATCAATGAGGCACCGCCCTTCCGGGATGAGCGCCCCTTCCCGGTGAACCATCCGTCCGTAACTCTGGTATGACCGTGCCGAGAGGCGGCTGTATTTCCCTGTCCTGCTGAACGGGAGCAGTATCCCAGACTCTTCTGCGGAAGAGACGAGCACCGGCATCCAGTAGTCGGCATGGGGAAAGATGATCAGATCCGGGTTCCGATCGTCAATGGATGCCGCAAGCTCACCAAGCATCTCCGGAAGAGATCCGGTGATCGCCTTCCCATCCACAGAAATCCCGCTTAATCTCCGGCTCCGGTACGGGGGATCAGAAACCCTGATCTCCATCCCCGCAAGGCTCCGGTCAAACGAGGTGGCAAAACGGTCCTCTCCAGGAAATGCGCAGGCGGTAAGCCCTTTTTCGGCAAGGAAACGCTGTTCTGGCCGGATATCAAGGTTGTAGATCCTTGCGCTGTACCCGCTCTGCTCCTCGATCAGCCCGGCAACCTTCCGGGACGCAGCGATCGCATACCCGTCCTCTTCTGAGAAGATCGTCTGTACCCGGCATGGGACAAGACCAAACCGCTCATCCAGTCCATCCAGCAGATCCCGGTGGAGATGGGGATCGTCAAGGGTGAAGAGAAATGATGGAGTATAGGCAACCCGTTTCGACTCTCCGCCCCTTCCCCAGAAACGGATGCCTCCCCTCTCTGCCGAGGCATCAAGAATCCACATCGCACTCCTTCAACAGCTCGATAAAGACCGAGAAGATCGCCGCCTCAAGCGGATCATCGAATGCGTAGAACCCCTCACCCGTATGGGCACGGACCATTGCGGCGAGGCGGGCGGCATAGGGCTGTTCCTCCTTCTGCAGTGCCCGACCTGCCCGCTCCCACCGCCGGGCAATCTCGTTGACTCCCTGCCGGACACTTCCGATGCTCCTCCCCATCAGAATGCCCCCAGTGTCGCCTGACCGGCACGGCTCGCCCGGACACTCTGCTTCCGCACCGGTGCTGCTTCGGGTGCAAGTGTGATGATCCGGTCAGCATATGCAGCCATCTCGCCAAAGAACCGATCCGGGGCAGGTGTGTACAGGATCACAAGCGATCCCGTGGCAACCTCCGCGATCACCTTCCCGATTGCAGCAGCCATACCCCTTCCCCCGGATTCAAAGAGGGTTGGATCATGCTCGATGAAGACGATTGTATGGCCTGCCTCTCTGAGGATCGTAAGGAGCTGGTGAGCGGTGAATGCCCGCCTGACATCAAAGGTGGCGCTCCTGTCTCCGGCCCGTGTCAGCAGGCGGGAGCCATTGCCTGAGATATACAGGAACAGGTACCGCCTTAGTTCGGGATGCTCTGTAAAAAGCGTAAGAATCTCCTCTTCCGGGGCAACAATCGCTGCAAATGTTCCGGTTCCAAGGGTAATATATGGTGCAAGTCTGATCTCCATACCAACAGATCTGGATACCTGTGGTATTGAGTATCAGTGCACGGGGTGCGAAAGTGAAGGGGAATTATTTATCTCTTCCTCTCCAAGCTACCATGATAACGATGAATATTGCAATCTCACGACAGGATGGGGTGGTCGTCTTTGCACCGGATGGCAGGCTTGACGGACACGGCTCCGGGATCTTTGATGAGGCGATAAAGTCGGGATTTCATGACGACGACTTTGCAGCTGTTGTGGATCTGTCATCGGTTGAGTACCTCTCAAGTGCAGGCATCCGCACCCTTCTTGCCCTTGCAAAGGAGGTGAAACGGCGTGGAGGTATCATGGCACTTGCCGGGGTACAGGAGTATCCGATGAAAGTGCTGAAGATGGCGGGTTTTCACTCGGTCTTTCGAATCGTATCCACCGTTCCGGAGGGTCTTCTGGCATGCGGGAAAGACGGGATTGCCCTCTCCCTCATCGATGAACTTTCTGCCTCGTCTGAGAGTTACGGTACTGTCTCATACCAGGTAGAGCGTGCAGGAACCGGCACCGCCCGCCTGAAGGTGCGGGGGAGCTTATCCACCCTTCTCCATGCACGGATCACGGGGGATGATCTGGTGGAATCCACGTTTTCGTCGATCAGGTACTCAATCGGGCTTGGTGCGCTCAGCCCTGATGCAGAATCCGCACTCCCGCTCCTCGGGGAGATGATCACCCTCCATGGTGCGATGGTCTGGCTCCCGACCGATGGAAATGATACCCCGGATTTTCTCGCACCCGCAGGAGAGGATTTTGGGATACCTGTTTATACCGCCTTTAATATCACGCTGGAAGGGCCTTTCCACGAGTACATCTCCTTTGAATCCGAGGATCCGGATGGCATCTCCCTTGAAGATCTCTACCGGCAGCTCTTCTTGCGTGCCAAGGAGAAGCAGAAGGACTTCAGAGGCATCATCGCCCTTGCGATCGCCGGTGTCACTGCCGGGATGACAGGCTCAGGGCTTGCCCGCTCTCCCCTGAAAGAGTACTCCGGCGGACTCAAAGGAACGATCATGGATGAGGATGCCATTGAAGACTGGTGCTCGGTGAATCCTATCCCCCACCATACCGGCGATACTCTCGTCTCATTCGGGGTCGGGGTGGATGCAACCGCAGATCTCTCATCCTATGATCCGGTTGCCCTCCATTCCCTTGCCTACCTCCACCCGGCACACAAAGGCACCGCCGATCAAATGCTCCATAACCATGGCGTTATCTTCCGGGGGGTTCCATGGGATAAAAACGCACCTCTTGAGAAGATGATCCAGACCCTGCTCCAGGAAGCGGAGGTTGCGGATATGCGCCACCTCTTAAACAGCACCCGGTTCCGCCGTGGAAAGATCGGGGTGGCGTACATCAGCGAGGTCGCAGAAGAGTAACCAAGGTACAATCTACAAACACCGGATACGATCATGCCCATCTTCACCAGGATCTCAAAGAAGGCCGGGATGCCCCCCGGCTCACTCATTCATATCGGCGAAGAAACCGGTGATCCCATCACCATAACGGTAATGGATTACGATGCAGGAGGCAATGTCACCGAACTGTGTACCCGTGATCCCGCGATCATCAGCAGGTACCGGGACACCCCCTCGGTAACCTGGATCAATATCGATGGTATCTATGACACGAAGATCATCAGGATGATAGGCGAGATCTTCTCGATCCATCCGCTTACGCTTGAGGATCTGATGAACACCACCCAGCGGCCAAAGTACGAAGAGTACCCCGACTATCTCTTCCTGGTCCAGAGGATGCTCACACGATCAGATGGCGAGATCCGATCCGAACAGGTGAGCCTGATCATCACAAAAACCTGTGTCCTCTCATTCCAGGAGCGGGTCGGCGATGTCTTTGACCCCATCCGTCTCAGGATCAGAAACAAAGGGAAGATGATCAAATATGGGGCGGATTTCCTCTGCTACTCCCTCACTGATACGATCGTCGATGCATACTTTGAGGTCCTTGAATCATTTGGCGAAGATATCGAGGTGCTTGAAGATACCCTTATCCAGAACCCGGGTCCCGATACCGTCATCTCGATCCGCCGCCTCAAACGTGATCTGATCGCCCTTAGAAAAGCGGTCTGGCCACTCAGGGAAGCCCTCTCCTCCCTTGAGAGATCCGATACCCCGCTTATCTCGGATCAAACCGGGATCTACTTCCGCGATATCTATGATCACACGATCCAGGTGATCGATGCTGTTGAGACCCAGCGTGATCTCACCGGAGGCATGCTCGATCTCTACCTCTCCACCATCTCCTTCAAGATGAATGAAGTGATGAAGGTGCTCACCATCATCGCGACGATCTTCATCCCGCTCACCTTCATTGCAGGAATTTACGGGATGAACTTCGCATACATGCCTGAGCTTGACTGGGAGATCGGGTACCCGGCAACCCTTCTCCTGATGCTCTGTCTCTCTCTTCTGATGCTCGGCTACTTCAGGAAGAAACGCTGGATATAGGAGAGGAGATCTCTTCTCTTCCTCTTCTCAGGCCCTGCTTCCTCACGGAAGAACGCAGTTCCGGAAACCACCTTTGGATGGAAAACCGCCCGCCTCTTCCGTGGTGTTTGAAGCACGTCTTCAACCTCAGTGATAAGGGCGAGGAGATCGGGCCTGACGATCACCCCCCCGCCTGCTGCAAAGAGGGGGGAGAGAGCCTGTGGCGGAGGAGTAGGAGTGATAAAGAGGAACTGCACCCCGCGTCCTTTGGCGAGAGCAGAGAGGAGCCCTCTCTTCTTCTCCACCTCCCCGAAAAACGCAGATGCAGAAGGGTGGGAGATTGTTGCTTCAGCAAAGAATATCACCCCGAAATCATCTTCAAAGAGGAGATCGACTTCAGCAGCAATCGCACCATCTGCGCAGATCCGGAGTCCGCCGTCCCGTGAGTACCAGATCCCTTTTTTTGATCCGCCATATTCACCAACATCAGCTCCCCACGCAGCGATTCTTTCGATACACCGGCTTTTGTCTCCCGCTTTTCTGAGGAGTTCATAGGCTGCCGCCTCAAAGAACCTCCCCTGAGCCCGCCTGCGTGTTTCATGATCGGGTGAGAGCAGCGCTTCCCGTGTCGAAAGCAAAAGGTGCCGGAGTGCACGGAGCGCCTCTTCCCTGCCCATTTCCGTCTCTCTCAGCAGGCAGATGGCATCCATGGAAAAAAGAGTTCACCGGTGGGTGAAGTAGGCAGTGATCGAGTTCTTCTCCACAGAATCGATCCGGACAAAACCGACCCGCTCGAACTGGATGGTTCTGCCTGCAAAGTCTGCCGCCTCAGCCTCGGCATATCCTTCAAGAACTCCTTCCGGAGTGAGGATACGGCAGGGAACCGCCGCTTCCGGCGGGAGCCACTGGATGATCGGGGCTTTCGAAGCCCTCGCATCGGCAAGCGAATCTCCGGCATACTCAGCATTTTGATCGCCGGTGATCCTGATATTGAAGAGATCTTTTAACCTGATCATCCCGCCACCATCTTTTATCTCGGATGCAGGGATGAGCACCTCTCCCGTGAAGTGAAGCTTCCGCAATCCCCGTTCCTCATCACCCGGATAGCGGGGTGCCTCAGCAATCTGGTCCGGGGCTCCCTCCACCCGGAGAGATACCGGCTCAGGAACGAAGAAGTAGCGGTTCGATTCCTTATCGATGATGTCGCGGTTCTTTGCAAAGAGGTTATCCCATGAGAACGAGATATCGGTCTCTCCGATCCCGATCTCGGTGATCGCAGCACGCACCGCCTCAGGACGGATCCCGCGGCGTGCGAGAGCACGGAGCGTCCCAAGCCGGATATCATCCCAGCCCGAGTAGATTCCCTCACTGATTCCCTGATGCATCGATGAGGTCGAAAGGACAAGCCCTTCGATGGACATCCGCCCATAATGGAGATAGTGTGGCGGTTTCCACCCGAAGTAATCAAAGATATACCGTTGCCGCCGGGTATTGGCAATATGATCCTTTCCCCGGATCACATGAGTCATCCCGAGGAGATGGTCGTCAATTGCCACTGAGAAATTCATCAGGGGATAGACGGTTGCATCGACACGGGGATGGATGGTGCTGTTCACGATACGCATCGCTGAAAAATCCCGGATCGCCGGATCGGGGTGGTCGATCTCGGTCTTGATCCGGACTGTTGCCTGCCCCTCAACGAAGGTGCCATCGAACATCTGCCCGAAGCGGAGAAGATTCTCTTCTGGTGTCTTGATGCGGCATGGGCATGCTTTCTTTTCAATCTTCAGCTCGCGGAACCGCTCAGCCTCACAGGTGCAGACATAGGCCCCCCCAAGCTCGATCAGCTGCCGGGCATACTCATAGTAGATATCGAGCCGGTCGCTCTGGTATATGATATCCGATATCCCAATCCCAAGCCATTCAAGATCCTCTCTCACCATCTGGTAGGCATCGGGATCAACCCTCTTTGGATCGGTATCTTCTATCCGGTAGATATACTTCCCGCCATATCGGCGGATATAGGCATCATTTAAGATGGATGCACGGGCATGGCCGAGATGGAGCGGACCTGAAGGGTTTGGTGCAAACCGCATCACCACCCCGCCATCGGCATCAGGGAGCGGGGGGAGTTCGCAAGACCGCTCTTTCTTCTGGTGCATCGAGGCTATAAGATCGGGTGCAAGAGAGAGAAGCCTCGCCTCCCGCTCTTCGAGGGAGAGTGCTTCGACATCGGCAAGCACCGACTGGATCATTCCGTTCAGTTCCTGTGCCCTGCTCCTGAGTTCGG
>NZ_JARVGN010000007.1 GCF_029762515.1 Methanocalculus sp.
TCTTCTCAGGATTATCTTCTTCTTTGAGAAGTTCAAGATAGCCGCCAAGGGCAGTTACCTGGTTGGCAATATCGTGGCGCGTGAGCCGTGTCAGCCAGTTCACCTTCTCGTTCGCAACCCTGAGGGCTGTTTCTGCCGCCTTCCTTTCGGTAATATCCCGTATAATAAGAATGCAGCCGGCTGGCTCGCCATCCGGAGAATGCACGCGGGATGCTGCGATGCTGATTGCTTTTCCCCTGATATTTTCAGGATTTGCCTCAAGGTCCCTGATCCTTCCACCCTGCTCCTCGTGCATTCGGATCGTTTCACAGATCTCTTCCGGAAGGATCTGCTGTATTGCGGTTCCCTGGAGACTGCCCGCCTGCAGTCCGAAGATCTCATATGATGCTGTATTTGCCGAGATGATCCGGCCTTCGGGCTCAACCAGCAGCAGCCCGTCCGGCATCGTTGCGATGATATCCGGTCCTGCGGTCTCCGGTTTCAGTATGAAGAGGCCGTATCGAATGATTGCGATGGTAATACAGAGTGAGAAGATGGAGATTCCGATGAAGATGAAGTTTGGTGCTGCAATACCAAGCAAAGGAAGGAATATTCCGGAGATTGTACCAAAACCAATGGCAGCGAGCAATCCCAAACAGACGAGGCGGTTCTGCCGCCTGATCCTCCCTTTTGGCGATCTGAACCATGCAGAGGCGATCAGGTATATCGCCCAGATCACCACGATCACAACAAAGAGTGCTGAGGCGATGTAAAATGGCCCAAATACTATCGGCTCATATACCCATCGTGCTCCATCAAAGACAACGGTATACATTGTTTCGGTGAAGCTACCCAGTGTTGAGAAGATAACGGCAGGAAGATAGAGGATTGCAAGGAGGTGTGGTAGGTATCTCCTCTCAGATAACGGATTGTTGGTGAATGCCAGGATGAAGTGTGCGGTAAAGGCAGCTAATACCGGCCATAAAGAACTGAACTTCAGCCAGAACTGCACTCCTTCATAACTTGTTGACTGCCATATGAAGAACTCACCAAGCGCCCAGTATGTTGCCGTCGCCATTGCAGCCAGGAAGATGATGGCGGTCTTTGTATCCGGGTTTTTTGCATAGACAAAGATCCCAAGACCGAAGGTAATGAAGGCGGATAGAAGGCAGGTAAATATCAACAGTGATTCGAGGATCATGCAGACCTCCGGCATCGAACAGGCCTCCCGACGAACGATCTCCGGTACCGGAAGGAGTGTTCTGGTAATGGCAATGTTTTATAGGATTCTGCATCACAGGAGAAAAGCATATGTCTTCCCGGGATGGAATCGGCAATGATCTCACGTATTTCTGTCTGCAAACCATCTGCGTGCCGATCGGGTGGTTCCCATGACAGAATATGTCTTTTTTGAGAGAATTGTTCTCTATATCGTTGTTTTCATCATAATCTTTGTCATCTTCCTCTCTGCCGGGTACCTTGCACAGGCCGATCATGAGGGGCGATCCGGCAATCTGGTTGTTCCATCCCCTCTGCCCACAACCGGTGCAGGCCATCAACCGATAGGCTGCTGGTTCCATAGTGGATCCGATCCGCTGCTCGGGCCGTTTGAGGAGAGACTTGAGCTGATGAGTATCGGCACCTTCAGGAGCGAGATTCTTGCCCCTGCGTTTGCAGAGGATCTGATCATCATCAGGGGATTCTGGCGGCGTGGAGATGATTCATCCATCGGGCTCTTTGTCAGCAATCTCATGATCAATGAGATCCGGTACGATCCATCTGAAAAGATCTTTGTTAATTTGGAAGGGTACCGGTATGAGCGGATATGCAGCCGGGATACGCCTGAGAGGCTTCGGATGACACTGTTCTCTTCCCTGCCTGACAGGTGACTGGTGCCCGGCAGGTATTCTGCCTGCTTCCCGTCTTTTCCCCCTGTATCTTCAATAGAAGGATGGGAAAATTCTGTTATTTAAAATAGGGCAACATATATTATCTATTACTTCAGTCTTTACATGTAAATAAGGAGGTTTTGGATCATCCTGTCGGAGAAACCAGAGTTATCAGGTATTTCATACCGATGGCTGCAGATTGGGGTGATCTTCCTGATCATCATTATTGTGACGGGTGTGATCCTCTATGTGAACTACTCCGGTTCACGCAGTATGCATGAAGAGCATACAGATACCCTTCAGGAGAATACCGAATACGCTCTTATCCAGTCTCTCTCTCTTGTAGACAAGGGCCTGATCCTCTTCGATCAATCACTTGATTACCGACTTCGTGAACCGATGAATACCTTTCTGACTGCATATGAGGAGAGTGGAGGCGATCCCTCGGCGATCGATCTGGATGCTTTGAAGGCTCTGCTTGGTCCGGGGTATGAGCTGTATATCATTAATGAAGCGGGGGTGATCGAGTATACCACCTTTTCTCCTGATTATGGGATGGATTTCTCAGTGTATCCGGCATTCTTTAAGAAACTCACCGGCATCCGGGAAGGAGATGAATTTGCTTCTGAGCGGATTACTGCTGGTTATGGTGGCACTGACACACGGAAGTTCGTATACCATCCGACATTGGATCATAGGTATATCCTTGAGATCAGCTACTATGATGATGAGATCCGGTCAATGCGTGGGGATCTCAAATACACAGAAGCTGCCGCGAAGATCAAGGAGATGAACCCGTTCCTCACCTTGGTCAGGCTCTTTAATGTCCTTGGGCAGGAGATTGGGAATTCTGAATATACCCCGGGTGAAGAGGAACGGCGTATTATATCTGATGTACACCGTTTTGGTGATACATATGAGCACTTCGATCCATCAAGTGGAACCATAACCCGGTTTGTGCTTGTAGATCTCACCCATGAGACGAATCCGGAGGAGATGAATCTTGTCGCGGAACTGGTCTATACCACCGCCCCTATAGAGAGCAGGCTTCAGACGATCCTCCATTCCCATCTCTTCATCGGTCTACTCGCACTGATCCTCGGAGGAACTCTTGCCTTCTCAACCACGATGTACTTTACCCGGCCAATCCAGGACTTAATGGAAGATACCGAGGCTATCAGGGATGGTAACCTGTCTCACCCCGTTCGCGTATCGACACTCCCGGAACTCAGGAGCTTCTCCCTCTCTCTCCAGGAGATGGTCGGGAGGCTCCAGAAGATGATGATCAGCCTGCAGGAGTCAGAGGATCGGTACCGGACGGTTGTTGAGGATCAGACCGAGCTTATCTGCAGGTTTCAACCGGATTCAACCATAACATTTGCGAATATGGCATTCTGCGATTACTTTCATCTCGACTGTGATGAGATACGGGGCGAACCCTTTTCTTCCACTCTCAAAGCCGGTAATGCCTGTTGTTTTGATGGTTTCGACGTATCCCTCTCTGAAGAAGAGCCGGTGATGACAGTGGATCGGCGGGAGTCTCTCCCGGATGGCACGGCACGATGGCAACACTGGAGTGTCCGGGCGCTCTTTGATGATAACGGAGTTATTAATGAATACCAGGCAGTAGGCAGGGATATCACCGAGGCAAAGAAGGCCGAGGCGGCACTCAGGGAGAGCGAGGAACGGTATCGTTTCATTACAGAGAATACTGCGGACAATATCTGGATTGCTGATATGGAATTTAACCTGAAGTATACGAGCCCCTCAGTTCAAAAGTTGAAAGGCCTGACTGTCGAAGAAGCCCTTTCCCAATCTGTTGAGGAGTCCCTGACTCCGGGGTCCCTGCAACAGGTGATGGAATTGTTTGAGAGGGAGATGGCATATGAAGCAACAGGCGAGGCGGATCCGGAGAGAACTGTCATCTTTGTTACTGAGGAATATACAAAGGATGGAAAGGTCCTCTGGTTTGAAAACTCTGCAAAGCTCATGAGAGACCCGGATGGCAACCCGGTTGGCATCCTCGGCAGCTCACGTGATATTACCGAGAAGAAGCGGGCTGAAGAGGCATGGGAGGAGGCGTTTGCCCAGATTGAAGAGAATATCTACCAGGCTTCTATCTTAAATGACCAGATCCGGAACCCTATGGCGGTGATCATGGGGCTTGCCGATCTTGAAGGCGGGGAGAGGATGGAGAAGATCATCAGCGAGGTGAAGAAGATCGATGAGATCATCACCCAGCTTGACCGTGGGGTACTCGAGTCGGAGTCGATCAGGGCATTTATGCGTAAACGATATGAAAAGGATCGCTATGGGTATCGTCAGGATGAGGATGAAGAGCTGATATGATCCTCACCTTTTCCTGGGATTGCATTCAAATGAACCCGGATCAACACATGCCATCATGTGCCCAATCTGCGAAAGATGCACTCCCTTCTTCTCATATATGGTAATTCCCGCTGCAATCTCCTCTTCAAAAGGCTTGAATAATGGCACAATCTCCTCGGAAAAAACCTCAATAATACCATATCGTATCCCTGATGCGCCTGATATCTCCCTGATTTCTGAAACAACATTTTCCAGGGCGAAGAAGAGATCCGCACCAAAGGTGTCTGTCTTTCTGTCCTTATTGACCAGCTGCTCCCAGTATTCGTGGTGCCTGAAGGTTTTTCTCCCCCGGTCACCCCCTCTGCCTGTCAGAGGAGAAGCCAGACTCTCTTCACCCTTAAATTCCCGTTTGATGCCTCGATCACCAAGTTTATTTGATTCCTCACGCTCTCCCGGCAATGCAGAGATCAGTGCCCTGACGACTATGGTGAGGGAGATAGCCCAGCGGGTATTTTGGTACTCCTCCTCTTCATCCGGATCGGGTTTGAAGAGTTCATCAGAACAGGCATCAAAAAAAGAGAGATATGCAGGGAGAGCAGCATGCAGATCAAGATTCCTTGAAATAATCTGCCGCAGTGTGGCTGTACCCTTTTCCATGTTACTCGTGTACTTTGCATGGTATGAGCGATCTCTGCTCTCTTCTGCGATCATGATAAAGGCAAAGATCTCCCGCAGTCCGGACAATGTTATTTTGATCGGCTTTGCCGGGGCGCCTTTTTCATTCAGGATTGGATCAAGCCTGTCGAGATGCCCCTCATCAACCATCTGCCTCACAATACGGTGGACATATGCATGGTCGAGGCCGAGATTCTTTGCGATATCGTAGACGGTTCTCTCCCCGACCTTTGCCAGATAGCCCAGTACCAGGATCTTTTTGTTGATGTTTGTCATACTATGACTCAGCAGCTCATCTTTGCTTCACTCTCTCTGATATACGTTTCTAGTGGTGAATCCGGGGTATCAGGACAGGTGAGATCCCTTTGGTGATCTGGATCGTATCAGGTGGTTCTGCCTTTTACCCGTAACTATCATCGGTTATATATGAAGAGGGTTTTTAAGAAGGTGAGTTTTCCCGGGAGGATGAATACTGCAATTACAGCTCCACAATAAGGATTGATGAGGAAAAGGAAATGTCCTCTGGAGAGTGAGGGAAAGGGATATGAGTATCTCAATTGGTATAACTAATTATCATCAGGAGAATGCCATGTCTCTGCCAGATCGTTTAACCCTGAAAAAGATGATTGCAGTCTTTCTCCTCTTCGCAGTTCTCCTCATTGCAGGATGTGTGGAGGATCCGTCAGACTGGAAGAGCCGGGGGGATCAGCTCCTCAGTACAGATCATTATGAAGAAGCAGTTCTGGCATATGACAGGGCACTTGATCTTGATCCTGCCGATCCGGTGGTGTGGAATAACCGTGGCTATGCACTCTATCAGCTGAACAGGTATGATGAAGCGGTGCAATCCTGCGATTCTGCACTTCTGATCGATCCTGTGTATGCTGATGCCTGGAACACCCGTGGTGGCGCCCTTGCTGCATCAGGCTATTTTGAGGAGGCAATCGTCTCCTATGATCGAGCCCTTGAATCTGATTTTGAATCTGTGATTGTCTGGAATAACCGGGGTGTCGCCCTCGCCAGGCTTGGTCGGTATGAAGAGGCAGTCGAATCCTATGATCGTGCCCTTGCACTCGATCCGGAGTATGATCTGGCAGGTTTAAACCGTGCAAAAGCGATTGCACGACTGAGCAGGATGGAAACTTCCTGATGTACCCCTGTGATCCCTTGCACGTGGCTTTCTTCGTCTTCCGGAACGCCTCTTCAGGTATTCTCTCTGATGTGCAGTTCCTCTCCCACAAAGTTATAAACCCTGAGCCAATACAGTATCAAAAGGGGGATCAGATATGACCGATAATCGGGTATGGATCGTAGAAGATGAATCAATCGTTGCAATGGATTTGAAAAGCCGCCTCCAGTCACGGGGGTATGAAGTGCTTGGGATCTCCGGATCCGGAGAGGATGCGGTTGCGAAGATACGCCAGCATAAGCCGGATATTGTGCTGATGGATATCGTATTGAAAGGGGATATGGATGGAATCGCAGCATCGGGTATCATCAAGGAGGAGCTTGGGATTCCCGTTGTCTATCTCACCGCGTATGCGGATACAAAGACCCTGGAACGGGCAAAACAGACTGAGCCATATGGTTACATCATCAAGCCGTTCAAGGAGTCGGATGTGATCAGTACCCTTGAGATCGCGCTCTATAAATCGTCAATGGAGAGGAAGCTGCGGGAGAGTGACCGGTGGATCAGGACAATGATCCGGAGCACGGGTGAGGGGATCATCGCCACTGATACAAAGGGGCTTGTGAAGTTCATGAACCCTGTTGCGGAGATCCTGACTGGTTATAAGGAAAAAGACGTCATTGGTGAGCCCGCCAGTGAGATCTTCCCCCTCACCATGGAAGGAAAGGGTACTTCCCCACTTGATCCAGTGACACAAGCCCTTGCCAATGAAGGCTTTCTTACATCAGATGAAGATGAACGGATCGTCCTGACCGCAAAGGATGGAACAGAGAGGTATGTGGGCTACATCGCCTCCCCGATCAAGGATGATCGTAAAAAAATCATGGGGGCTGTTCTGACATTCCGCGATCTGACCGAACGTATCCGTATGGAGGAGATAGTAAAGCGGGTTGTGCCTGGGATCAGGGATACCCCGTTCCGCGATCTCTTAAAAGATGAGATGGAGAGAATCGGTCGCTCGAAATAATCCCAATCCCTCTTCTTTCTGGTCAGATATCATAAGTAACTCCGCCGGACTCTCCTTTCCTTTGGTGTCAGGGACAGCTATATCTTCTTATAGTACTCACATTATTAGAGAGAATCCTCTCTGCCATCCCTTCCTAAAGGAGATTATTTATGAAGCTTTTCTACCATACGCGAAATATCTGCCGGCATAATTATCTCCTTGATGTACTCTGTGGTTCCTGTCGGTATCTCTCATCTTCATGCAGATTCGAGAAGGGAATTATTTCTGCACATAAACAGCTTACACAGAGGGGTGATCGGGTTATTATTATCGGCGGTGGCGATGGCAGAACCGCAATTGCAGCTGCGAATCTGGTCGGGTCTGATGGTAAAGTATGGATATTTGAAGGCGGTGATCGATCCTGTCTCCAGATCAGCCGACTTCTGGATGCCAAGGGGCTGTCATCCTCCTGTTCTGTCCGGCATGCGGTCGTTGGCCCCCTTATTGATGTGTATGGCGGGGATTGCCAGGAGGCTCTCTCGCTCTCCCCTGCCGATCTCCCCGAGTGCGATATCCTCGAACTTGATTGTGAGGGATCTGAGATTGAGATACTCAGGCATCTCTGCATCCGTCCACGGGTGATCATCGTTGAGATCCATCCGTTTCATTTCTCAGAAGAGCCCACATGGGTCTTCAACCGCTTACAGGAAATGGGATACCGGGTTGTATACCGGAGCGGGCATGATGGGATCGAGATCGATCACGACGATTGCCTGGAGCTCCTCGCCCGTTCACGGATCTATGGTGGAATCATGTTGAAGAACGGGGCTACAACACCTGTTGTTGTTGCAGCGGTTTTGAATCTGGAGAGATGAGGGTACCTGAACCTGAAGCTCTCCCTCCTTACGCAAAATCTTCAGACTCCCCTCTTCTCCCTCGCTGAAAAAACTTCCAGGGCAGCTGCCATACCGTTTAAGGCTGCCGGGAAGCCCGCATAGACTGCCATCTGGATGATCACCTCTTTGATCTCCTCCTCTGTACACCCGACAGCCAGTGCCATGTCGATATGTGCCCTGAGCTGGACGGGGGCATTGCCGAGTGCGGTTAAGGCGGCAACTGTTGCGATCTGCCGGGATCTGAGATCGAGGCCAGGGCGGGAGAGGATATCTCCATAGGGGAATTCGACGGTTATCCTTGCGAGATCCGGTGAGAGATCCTGTATATTGCCGAGCATCGACTGGACGGATTCCCCTCCCATCTTTTCAAGCTGGGCAAGCCCCCGCCGGTACCGTTCGCCTGAGGCTGGTTGTGCATCTGACATACCGGGAGTATGCTTCCTGAGAGGAGATAATGTGGAGGGGTGGGGGGATGGTTTTATTATAAGTGATGCCAATCTTCCCTCCAGACTAAAACAGGTTGTGCAGGTACCGGGAATTGATCTGCCTGCCGGAGGCGATGATATATGCCGGATGAAGCTACAAGGGCGACGAAGATGGGGTGTCTCTGTACCTCAAATTGTATCATCCGTTTTCTTATTCCGATTATTCTCTTCCTGCTGGTGGTCTTCTTCCTCTGCCCGCTTTTAATGCGGGCTTTATGATGAGCCAAGTGGATCAAAATTAAATGAGCGAAAACAAGCCTGCGCCTGTTTGGGCTCTTCGCTGATCTGTTGCGGATTTTCAACTAAAATGGCAAGGAATCCTCTTCCTTTAGGTGGGGGTAGTTGACACTAACGGTATGGAATTAGCGAGGAGGCATTAATTCCCTGTCTCCTGTGGAGGGGAGCTTGATTCGTACTTATCGGGCATAATGAAGAAGAGAATACCTGCAAACAGGATGCCCACTACACCCAGGACTGAGAATGCCTGAATGGCTCCAACTGTATCTGCCATGATTCCGGCAGCTACAGGGCCGATGATGTAGCCGATATTAAAGAAGAAATCTTTCAGCTCAAGCACTTCTTTTTTGGCATCAGGAGCTGCCTGTATGTAGTTTGCAGATATGCTGTTTGCAATTGGTGTGGCTAAGCAGGTGAAGCAGGCGGATGCGAAGACGACAAGTATGATGATTATCGGATTCTCGATAAAAGAGATTGTTGCCAGGATGACCGATCCGATGAATAGCCCGATAATAACTGTCATCTTCTCTCCAAAAACCTTTGTTATCGGGCCAATGAACGCACCAATGAATAGAAGCGGGGCAAAGTACGCAGTCAGAAAGAGTCCGTCGAAAGGCTCAAAAATCAATCTTTCTGCTACGATTGGCCCAAGTGTCATAAAGAACGCGTCATGTAAGGTTGAGATTGCCACAAGAAATAGGAGAGGGAAAAGGTAACCTCCGACACGCCTCCACGACCTGATCTCTTCAAATAAGCTCCTCTTTGGGTAGGATTCAACGGACGGAATAAACTGTTGTACTCCGCCTGCCTCACGGAGAAGCAGAATGAAAAAGAAAGCCGAAATGGAGAGAAAAACGAGTGCTGTTACAAATGGCTCCCATCCAACAGCCTTGTCGACAACCAGGTAACCAGCCACCAGGGGGGCAAGCAGATACCCTATTGCCCGAAAGGCTTCGAGAAGGCCGAATTTGGCGGACATATCATCCTGCGAAATAAACCTGCTGAAAAAATCAAGTGTTCCGAAGTTGAGCAGGCTGTAGTAAAAACCCCACATTATCATTCCAATAACAAACAGGACGAATGCATATGCGTTCCAGATCACAAAGCAATAGAGCAGGCCTATGAGGAGCATAAAGGAAAAGAGTGTTCGAAAATATGCGTTTTTAAAGATTTTATACAGAAAAAAGGAGTAAAAAGCGCCGGATATCGCTGCTGAGGAGAAGATTATTCCGACCAGTGTCTTCGAATACCCCTGTTCGATCACCAGAAGCGGAATGACATAGGTTATAACTCCATCAAAGAGCATGAAGAAGAGAAACATCATGAAGAAGTAATTCATAAAGGGATTTTTGGGTCTGGCCGAATAGATTCGTTTTACCAACATTCCAAAACCCATAACAGAATACCTTCCCTTTTGAATTTCTTTGGATAATTATTCAACTTATTTATATTTATTGAATACAATAAATTTATATGGTATTTTTGATAAATGTGGTGGGAGTTACTTCTCATAAGGCTTTTTGAAGAGAGAGAGTTCTATGCCCGCTTGTTTTAGAATCGCTATCTCGGTCCCTTTTTTAAGTTCTTTGTGAAGTGGAACCGAAAAAACCCGCCAATCTTTTTGTACTATGACATGGCTGGAGGTTTGTCTTTGTACGGTAAAGCCTTGTTTAACAAGGAACCTTATCATTTCAGCTCCAGATATAACAGGCAGTTTAGGCGACATTAGCCACTTCTACTTGTGTGATCTCGAGTTTAATGGCTTTCGTCTTCTTCTGAAGCTCCTCATTTTGTACTTCCAGTACAAGTTCAATTGCCTCTTTAATGTTGTCAAGAGCTTCCTGTCTGGTTTCTCCCTGGCTTATCGCTCCGGGAATCTCAACACACTGGATAGTGAAGCCACCATCTTCCTGAGGTTCAAGAACGACAGTATATCTCATACTACAGAATAGGCAACTCAACTACATGTACTCTTCTATTGGGAGAAACTGTAAGCTCACTATAATAAGCAGGCAAACATCCATTCAATCCTACCTACCGTTGATGACCGTCGTACCAGCTATCTGCTGTGCCTCCCTGTCCCAACCATCAAACTCTGGGCGATCATCCTAAAAAATCCTCAATTATCCCTGCGATCTCCTCAGGCTCCACAAAGATCATCCCGTGCGCCTGCCCTTCGCGGATAATGAGCGTGGCATCCGGGATTTGATCTGCGATGATCACCGAATTTTCAGGGGGGATGACGATATCCTGATCCCCGGTTATGACGAGTGTTTTGGAATGGATTGTGGGGAGATCCGAATACACTCCTTCCCATGACCGGAAGGCAATGAACTGCTCCTGCACAGCAACCGGATCGGCAACTTCGCCGTAGTCCACAAACCAGGTGGAGGGGTCAGGGTGGGCGGTGCGGAATGATTCGGTGAGGAGGACCTTTCCTGCACGATCAAGGTTTTCTTCCGGAGTTTTCAGTGTCTGGTTCATCCAATCCATCACCCATTCGTCGGGTTGCACCCGTTCCGAACCCCCGCAATCGGTGTTCAGGAGGATGAGGCGGTTGACTGTGTCCGGATACATGACCGCATATTTAAGGGCGATCATCCCACCCATCGAGTACCCGACGATATCGACACGGGGGTTCGTGCAATATCCTTCATCCCCGTCAGAGCCCCCGCTACCACCATCCCCTGCAGGGCACTCATTACCCGCGTCTCCTCCTGCCAGCTCCAGGATAACCTCGTGCAGATCGATCGCTCCCTGCCGGATGGTAAACGTTACATCCGGGTTCTGTATGCCCGATACTCCACGGTGGTTATAGAGGATCACTCTGCGGGATTCTGCGAGCTGCGAGATCATCAGGCCCGGCCACTCGTCCAGGGTCATACCGTATCCGGGGACGAAGACGATCGGAGGCTGCTTTTGTCCATCCCCCTGTCCATTACCCTGCCCACTGGTGGTATTCCGGGTGGCATTCAGAGTGTCGTTATGGGCGGCAGCGTGGAGTGGACCATGGATAGCATACCGGAGAGGGATGCCGTCTGCTGTCATGATATACGTATAGGGAGATTCATTGCTGCCGGGGAGGGGGGTTGTTATGTCTTCGGGGACGGTGGTATCTGAACTGTCAACACACCCCGCTGTTCCGATGAAGGCGATTGTTAAGGATATGAAGAGGAGAACGGGGAGAAGGCGTGTGAAGGGAGCTTGCATGGTGAATAATCATTTCTGATTGGTAATATTGGTTCTGGGAGGACCTGGGTCTTTGAACGGGCATAATCAGATGCCCCCATTCCCCACCTCTAATCCCCCTGTGATCGATAATTCCACAGAAGATACAGATGGTAATAATTGATGCATGATGAGGAACAGAATGGAGATATCCATATAATTCTCTTATTTACACAAGGATCTGATTCAAATGGCAATACTGTGGCCCCGCAAACTAACTCCGGATATCCTCGCTGATCCCGGCAGGAGAGCAGAACAGAAAGTGTATAATAAGCTTGCTGAGGTGCTCGAAGACCCCTTCACCGTCTTTTACTCACGCCCATGGCTTGGGACGCTGAAGAACGGGAAGCCGATTGACGGTGAATGCGACTTTGTTGTCGCCCATCCGGACTATGGTTTTCTCACGATCGAGGTGAAGGGCGGCGGCATTGCCTATGATCCTGCCTCTGATACCTGGACCAGCACCGACCGGCACGGAAACACCTGGGATATCAAGAACCCGGTAAAACAGGCGCTTGATTCAAAATACCAGATTCTAAAGAAATGCCAGGCGCACCCGACTTGGGGATATCGCCGTGTGGGTATTAGCCATGGTGTGATCCTTCCGGATATTCCAGCGATCGAGGGTGATCTTGGGGCGGACATTCCACGGAATATCCTCTGCTTCATGGAAGAGTTCGAATCAGATCTCAGGTACTGGATACTTGACCTGCTGGAGGGCGAGATGGCAAGCGACTACCGGGCAAATCCGCTTGGCCAGGAGGGGATGGCAATCCTTGAGGATATCCTCGCCCATCCCTTCCAGTTGAATGTGCCTCTTCACCGGGTCATAAAGGATGACGAGGAGCGTATCCAGACCCTGACTCCGCTCCAGTACCAGATCCTGGCAGGCTTTGCCAATACCCGGCGGGTGGCGATCTCCGGCTCTGCCGGTACCGGAAAGACGATCCTTGCAATGGAGGAGGCACAACGCTGCATACAGGCTGGGGAGCGGGTTCTTCTCACCTGCTACAACCGCCCTCTCTCCGAGTACATGAAGATGATGATGGGATCACAGGACCTCCTCATGACAGGGAACTACCACAAGGTCTGCGATGAAATCTTCAGGGAGGCTTCTGTTGAGGTGGATATGGAGAAGATCGATAGCGAGCTCTTCCTGGAGAAATATCCTGCTCACCTGCTCAAAGCACTTGAAAAGATTCCGGAGAGACGCTTTGATACCATCATTATCGATGAAGGGCAGGACTTCCCTCCCCTCCTCCTCAAGTCACTTGAGTCCGCACTGGATCCGGATGGTAAACAGAAGATCCGGCTCTTCTATGATAACAATCAGGACGTCTACCACAATCAGGGGAAATACCTCGAAGAGTTGTATGAGATCCCCTTCACCCTCTCTCTGAACCTGAGGAACACGCAACGCATCCACGAGATAGCCCGGCTCTTCTACAAGGGGCAGGAGACAACGGCCATCGGGCCGGAAGGCCTTGAGGTCAGGTGGATCGAGGCCGGAACCCTGGCACTTGCACGGAAAAAACTCGAAGAATATATCCATACCCTTGTTACCAAAGAACAGATTCCGTCATCTGATATTGCAGTCCTCATTTCGACCCGTGATGACAGGGAGAAGTACAGCACCGGCAGGGAGATCGGCGGGCAGCGGTACCAGTTCTGTAATGAGCGGTATCTGAATGAAAACTCCGCCTCGATCATATTTGACTCCGTCAAACGGTTCAAGGGGCTGGAGAGCCCAGTCGCCATCGTTGTGCTGGACGATGCGCTGATCAACAGTGACGAGATGCTGTACGTGGCGTTCTCCCGGGCACGGCAGCTGCTTGCGGTTGTGGGGAGCAGGGTGATGATGGAGAAGATTCGGGGGAAGGCGGGGGAGTTAGAGGAAGGGTGAATAGAGTATGTCAACGTCGGAATAAAACTCCCCACATTCGTCGGGATAAAACTCCCCAATCCCATCTGAAAACTACGATTGCCTAATCCTTAAACCCCCAGATCGATCTCACATTTTCTCTCCATCCCCTCACTCCAGAAAAAAAGCTCTAGTACTGATCGAGAGTATGATTTGTATGACGAGTATGATCTTTCATACTCTGGAAGAAATGGAGTAAACCGTCGGAAAAAAACTCACGGACTGCTTACAAAGCCTTTATAATAATCTCCTGAGAATGGTACACATCCATTATTGAAGGGAAGTATTCAAAGGTAATGGGTAGAGTGTACACCCTCAAAACATTTCATCATCAAAACCAATACCGTATGATCTTTCATACTCGTCATATTCGTCATACCAGCTCACCCCCCCTATGGGTTTTTTCTTCTGCACTCTGCATGGATTTGGAGCTGGGCCGCAGAATTGTTAATGGTTACAGTGGCGGTGCCTATGGCGGTTTAAAAATGCACAGAAGTGGCGGTCTAAAAGTGCTCACCTGCCTCTGCCCCTCAAGCCTCAGAAAGAAAGGTAGACGAAATACCAATCGCCAGAGAGCGTCGTTTTTATCTTCCTCCATTGTGGCACAAACAAGAGAGAATGGAGTTTAGATCTGCTAACCCGCTGGCAAAGGTTCTTGGTGCTGCCCATGCAAGAAGGATTCTTATTGAGGAGTACAATGGTATGTCAAAACATGAAACAGCATTAACCCGGCGATCCTGGGAAGAGGAGACCGATGGACTGCTTATAGAGGAGTTTCCTGCAGTTCGGAGACGGAAAGGGTGTAGCCCCCGTTTTTTAGATGGCCTCGTTATTTCGAGACGCACAAAGAAGATTGCTGACACCAAAATAGACCTCAATACAAACCAGAAGACCGAAGATATTGTCAAAGATAAGTATGTAATCATAATCCAGACGAAGACCAATACTCTTAGTACGCCCCTTTTAGGCC
>NZ_JARVGN010000080.1 GCF_029762515.1 Methanocalculus sp.
CTGGCCTTTCCGGAAAGGAATCTGGTTCCGCATCGCTCTTATTGCTCTCTTCATCGGCTGGGGCGGCGCCGGGTTCCCGCAGCCTACATGGTCTTCAGGCAGCAGCACCACGTCAGATGATCTCCCCATGGTTTTTATGCCCGAGGCCCTGCCCGATATGGCCGGGCTGATCATTGCCATCGTCCTCCTGATCATAGCTCTTGCCCTCCTCTTCATGCTGATTGGATCGATCTTCCAGTTCGTCTTTGTTGACTGCATACGAACGGGGAACGTGAAGATACGGGAATATTTCAGCCCGCGTGCCGGGATGGGTACCAGTCTTTTCCTCTTCCAGATTGGAATTGCAGTTCTCTTCCTCGTGCTTCTCGCAGCACTTATCATACCGCTCATCATTCTCGCCGGGGGTCTCGCGGGCCCTGCAGGTGGCATCTCACTGGTACTTACTCTCATTCTCTTCTTCCCGATCCTCATTGTACTTGCAATCATCGTCGGGATTATCCAGCTGATTACTATCGATTTCGTTGTCCCGATCATGATCCAGAAGGACTGTGGGGTGATTGATGGGTGGAAAGAGTTCTACTCGATCATCAGCAGACAGTGGATGCAGGGGATCATCTACCTGGTTGTCAGGTTCTTAGCAGCGCTTGGTGCCGGTGTGGTCATGATCCTCTTCACCCTCCTGGCGCTTGGGATCGTTGCCATCCCCTTTGCTCTCATCGGGCTCTTCCTGTACCTGCTGGTTCAGATGGCAAACCTCTCGTTCCTCCTTCTCCTCCTCATCCCATACCTGATCATCGCAATTCCGGTAGTTCTCCTGATATCGGTACCCTTCGTCACCTTCTTCCGCACCTATTCGCTAGCAGTGCTTGGCAGACTCGATTCAGGCTATGCCCTCCTTCCGGAAGAAGAGCAGGCACCTGCGTGATCATCTTCCCCTTACCTTTTTTACCGCAACCTGACTATACTCTGGACATGAGGAAGTCCCATGCACCCTGATGAGATCGAAACAATCGCCCAGTCCCGCCTCCCCCTGATGAACCCGGTCACGGCTGAGATGATCCTGAGGGCAGGAGAGCTTGCTGCGATCAGTTCAGGCGATAATGTCTACGATATCGGCTGCGGAAACGGCACCCTTCTCTCCCTCTGGGATGATGCATATGGTATCCGGGGAACCGGTATCGAACTGAGAAAGGAATCGGCTGCCGCTGCAAAGAGAGCAGTTGATGAAAAAGGGGCGGCAGATCGGATTCAGATCATTGAAGGCGATGCCGCAGCATGGGAGCCGGATGAACAATCTGACTGTACTGTTGCCATCGGCTCTGCCTTCATCTTCGGGGGTGTAGTGCCCGCCCTCGCTCATTGTGAAGCGATCACCAGACCCGGAGGCAGTATTGTTATCGGGGATCGCTACTGGCAGAGCGCCTCTGTTCCGCCGGAATTTGCGGTCCAGTGGCAGGAGATCCCCACTGAATACGGCCTTGTAGCCGCCGCCCGTGATCTCGGGCTCAGGTTACGGGCTGTGATCAGGGCATCTCCTGATGACCATGACCGCTACGAGAGCGCCATCTGGCGGCAGTGTATCAGGTGGCTTGACGAACATCCTTCACATCCTGAGCGGGAGGAGATTGAGGAGTACCTCTGCAAAATCCAGGATGAATATCTCGTCTATGGAAGGGAAGCCTTTGGATGGGCGATATGGATCTTTGGAAAGGGTGCCGAATGATGGTCCGGGGGAGTCAGCCTGGTATTTGAATGCAGCCAGTGCGGCGACTGTTGCAGCCATCTTGGTCTTGTCCATACCATAGAAGCCGATCTCGGCAATCTACGGTATATTGTTTTGAACCGTTATTCCGGCGAGAGGACAACTGTTACGATCGATCCCGACAAAACCGCCCTCTTTCTGGATAAGAATCTTAAGAAGAGCACCTTTCTAGATCGCCCGGAAGCATGCCCCTTCTTCCGGTTCATCCCAGAGGAAGAGAAAGGCTACTGCTCTGTCCATGCAACACGACCCGAGATATGCCGTGATTATGGATGCTGGCGCATGCTCATCCTTGATAGTAGCGGGAGGCGGGCAGGGCGGATCATGGAATCCCGCCATCTCGGATCAGATGATCCGGTTCTCCTTGCCATCTTTGCAGAAAGAGCTCATCTTCTGGAGAAACTATCTGATTTTGATTGGGATGATGCGGTCATCAGAATGATCAGATCAGCAGGGTATCTGGTGCGTACCTGAGCGGGTCTTTTATTTTCCAAACGACAAATAGATCAGGGTGCAGATCCAAACAGCCCTTCCCGCGCAAATCACCTCATTGCGAAGGCGGATTGCAGAACGCTTCTTCTTTCTAGGGCCGGTCTTCATCCTTGCACTTGAGGTATCCGGGGAATCGGGGCTTGTTGAGATCATCAATGCGGGACTCCATACCGGCTATGGCCTCCTCTGGGTCTTTGCAATCGCGCTCATCTATAAGTATGCCTTTGCCTATGGGATCGCCCGCTATACCCTCTCCACGGGGAAGACGATCTTCTCGGGCCTTCGGTCCATTCCTGGGCCGCGGAACTGGGAGGTCACCTTCATCACGATCATCTATATCCTCGAGATGCTTGCATATGGTGGTTTCCTCATTATCGCGGCGCATTTCCTCTATTACCTGCTCCCCATCGATATTCCGATCCAGGTGATTGCGATTGCAACCCTCGCCATGATCCTCCTTCTCCTCTGGAAAGGCAGCTATGAGCGGCTGGAAAAGGTGATCATCGGGATGATGATCCTCCTCTTTACCGGTATCCTCTTCAGCCTCCTTGCCCTCCATGTCCCGGTAACCGAGGTTGCAGAAGGGTTTATTCCGTACCTGGATCCCCATCAGTATATTGAGATTATGGCTCTCCTCGGGGCGGTTGGTGCCGGGTTGAACCTCCTCCTCTATTCGGTCTGGCTTCATGAGAAGACCGGCGGAAAGCCCTGCACCAGCGATCTTCCCGAGAAGATGCGGATCGTCCGGACCGATCTTCTCATCGGATTTGGGCTTATCGCCTTGATGAGCCTGGTATTTCTGGCGATTGGTGCCAATTACAGCCATTCATTCCATGCCATCGATGAGGGTGTCATCTCGGCCATTGCCGTCTCAACCCATCTCTTTATGACAATACCCCTCGCAGCCCCGGTATTCGTCCTCTCTTCGTTCATTCTGCTTGCGGGTGCAGCAATCTCCGGTATGGACGGGCGTGCGCGTGCGATCTGCGGTATCCTCCGGGAAGCGGGCGGTATTCAGATACCGGCAAAGAAACTGTACCGGCTGATCCTCCTTGCTTTCTCTGTTATCATCCTTGCTTCAATCTATATCGGAAGCCCCGAAGCCGTGATCAAGCATGTCTCTGTCGTCTCGTCGATCCTCTTTGCGGTTATCGGATTTGCCCTCATCTATATTGATAACAATCTTCCCCGGGGGCACCGGGGATCCCGCATCTGGCTTGCCGTCATGGCGATCGGATCCGGTATCTTTTTCCTTGTCGGATTGCTTGAGGAGGCGACGATCCTTGCATTTGGCGTACCGTTGATGGAACGGCTCGCAATGGTTCTCCTCGTCCTCTTCGTCTTTGTCAGATCAGATCTGGCCTCGGCATACCGGAGAGGGGTTGCGACAAAAACCGATCTTCTCTGGCTGATCCTCATCTTTGGAGCACTCTCGATATACGGGACATTCCGGGGCTTCAACTTTGAAGGTGTCCTCCTGAACTTCCGGGATCTCGGGCCGATCATCGCCGGACTCATCGGCGGTCCCATAGCCGGTGCGGCAGCCGGACTCATCGGTGGTCTCTACCGGTATTCGCTTGGGGGCTGGACTGCTCTTCCCTGTGCAATAGCCACGATCGTTGCCGGTATATTGGGAGGTGTGGTCGGGAGGCGATGGCTCCCTTTCACACCGCTCCGTCTTGCCATCCTCGGGGTGGCAGCAGAAGCGCTCCATATCCTTGTAATCCTCCCGCTTCTCACCATCGGGACCCCTTTTTCAGAGATACTGGATGTTATTCGCGCAACACTGCTCCCGATGTCGGTGGTGACCGCGGCCGGGCTGATCCTGTACCTTGTGATCGAGAATCAGTACAAAAAAGAGATTGATATGAAGGATCTCGTCTGCTGGATCAGAAAAGAGATCGATCCGGAGCTTGAGACTGAGAAGGATGATCAGTAAATCAGAGGTACTCGGCCTGCACGGCAAGTACCCCGGCACTATCGACTGCTGCTGCATATTCTGCAAGCGGCTCTGCATTCACCTCGAGGAACCGGATACCAAACGGCACCTTTGAGAGGATCAGCTCTGCCTGATCGCGCTCCCCGAGGATGATCAATGCAGCGGCAAGCGCCTCGACCGACGAGAGGACAAAGGGTTTTCCGAAATTGACCGGGTTTGCTGCGACAAGGAACGGAAGAGCCCTCCGCCCCCGGAAGATCGAGAGCTCTTCCCGTTCAAGCACCTCCCATGAACAGTCGAGGGCGGTGATCGAACGGATCCAACTCCGATCAGCTGGTGAGATGACTACTCCGGCGGTAGGGTCAAGGAGGAGCGTTCCCTTTGGCACCTGTCGGAATGACGGGACAACCCTGACAAAGCCATACCGCTCAAGCCGTTTAATGGTGCACTTCCTGGGATCACAGGTGTTGTCGCGGTACGAGATGAGAGGTATCATGACAGTACTATCTTGCGCTTCATATCACATCAAGCACCGCGATCAATCAATCAATGAGAAGCACCAATAGAGCTGTTATGTATGTGATGGTTGCACCCTGTATCCTCGATCCCTCTCTCCGGGCTGAAGGGATCACACGGGATGAGGATCTCAGGGCATATGCTGCCTGCCTGAAAAGGTGCTCGGCATTCGGGCTTGAGGTTGTTCCGCTTCCCTGCGCAGAGACGCTCTATCTCGGAAGGAACCGGGTTCCCGGGACATTCACGGAGCGGCTGAACACACCTGAATTCGAACTTCTCATTGACCGGCTGGAAATTGAGGTGCGGCAGATCATCCTTCAGCGGGGGGAGCCGCTCTGCATCATCGGAGCAGACTCATCGCCTGCCTGCGGAGTGAACACCACCTGGTACAGCCCTGAAGAGAAAGTGAATCACCGCGGTGTGTTTCTCTCCCGATTCCGGGAAATACCGGCTATTGATGCGTTTGATTTCGCCCGGTACCGGGTCTATCTTGCGTCACCGCTCTTCACAGAAGCCGAACGCCGATACAATGAATTGATCAGGGATCTGCTTGCCACCCATTGTTTTGAGGTCTATCTTCCCCAGGAGGTGGGTCAGGATTCGGCATGCCGCGATAAGGATGCAATAGATCAGATCTTCCAGTCTCACTGTGAAGCACTCAAAACAACAGACTGGATGGTTGCGATTATTGACGGGGCCGATGCCGATTCAGGCACCGCATGGGAGATTGGGTATGCGTATGCAAAAGGGATACCCGTTGTTTCCCTCAGGACAGATTTCAGGAAAGCAGGTCATAACGAGCATGTGAACCTGATGCTGGAGCGATCATCTGTTGTGGTCACCAGAAAAGAGGATCTGCCGCACACCCTCATCTCCCCGCTTCACCACTGAGTCAGCCCTGCTTTGTTGCCATAAGGATCTCCCCGACAGCCCGGAAGAGATCCTCGACCTCATTGAAGACCGGCACCCTGCCTCTCCTGAGGACAGGAAAGCCGGGCTTCACCGAATCCCCTCCGGGAAGGGCAGCAACCACCATATTTGCTGTATGCTCGCCAAACCGAACGATCTCAAGTGCAAGCTGCTTTGGATCTGCTATTGCGGTCGGAGCAGAAATGATGATGGCAATATCCCAGAAATCCTGGTTTTTCAGGAGAATATCAAAGGCCTTTGCAAACCGTTCTGTGGTCGAATCACCGATCATATCGATCGGGTTTCTGCCGCTCCATCCCGGCGGGAGGATCGCATCCATCTCAGCATGTACCCCGTCCGGGAGCATGACGAGATCGATTCCGTTCCTCTCTGCATAATCTGATGAGAGGACCGCAAAACCGCCCGCACTCGTCACGACAACAGCCCGGTTCCCTTTTGGATAGCCCTGCCCTGAGAGTATTGTCCCGATCTGGAACGCGGATCTGATCGAGTCGGCAGGAACCACTCCCCCCTGCCGAAATGCCGCACGATAGGTCTGGTAGTCGCCGGCAAGGGAACCGGTATGGGATGCAGCGGCTGCCCTCCCGATCCGGGATCTCCCGGCCTTGATCGCCACCACAGGTTTCTCTTTTGATACCTGGGAGACAGTCTCAAGGAACCGCTTCCCCTCGCGTATCTCCTCGATATAGAGTATGATTACAGAGGTATTCTCATCTTTTGCGAGGAGATCGATGTAATCGACGAAACTGATATCCGACTGGTTTCCGGCACTGATGATAGCAGAAAACCCGATCTCCTCCTGAATGCTCCAGTCCACAATCGTTGTTATCAATGCCCCGCTCTGTGAGATGAATCCAAAGGGTCCCGGGTTTGCAGAATTGTTGCTGAAGGTTGTATTGATCTGTTCCGGCGGCACCATGATCCCGAGGCTGTTTGGCCCGATGATCCGAAGCCCGTTCTTTCTCGCAATGCTGACGATCTCCTCTTCGAGCAGTTTTCCCTCCTCTCCGGACTCCCGGAATCCAAATGAGATGATGACCGCAGTTCTGACACCCTTCCGGGCACAATCCGAGATTATCGACGGAACTACCGCCGCAGGCACGGCAATCACCGCCATGTCAACCGCTTCAGGAATCTCCGTCACCTTCTGATATGCCCTCCTCCCGAGGATCTCCTGATGTCTGGGGTTTACCGGATAGAGCCTGCCGGGAAAAGAGAGGAGGTTTCTTGTGATTGTATAGCCGATCTTCCCCTGATCAGGGCTTGCGCCGACGACCGCAATTGACCGGGGCTTCAGTATAGCGGGATCAAGTGGCAAAAGAGCCATCTCCTCCTGTTTCTGCTGCTCCCCTTCGATGAACCGGGCA